>NZ_JAECVX010000011.1:0-121882 GCF_016055105.1 Thermoactinomyces sp. CICC 10523 | reverse complement strand
TGCCGCCTCCGGTCTGGTCAGTCTGATCAGCCTGGTGCAGGCGATGCGCCATGAGACCATCCCGGGCAGCCTCCATTGTGAGCAGGAAAATGAATACATTCGCTGGAAGGGCAGCCCGTTTTATGTAAATAAAACGAACCGGCCGTGGAAGGACAAGGAAGGGAAGCGGAGACTGGGGGCCGTGAGCGCCTTCGGGATGAGCGGAACCAATGTCCATCTGGTGCTGGAGAGCTATCCGGAAGAAAGGAGTGCGGCACGACACCGTCTTCCTTATTACTTGCTCGCTCTGTCCGCCAAGACCCGGGAGGCGCTGGAAGCGAAGATCAGCGACATGATCGCTTTTCTGGAGAAGGAAGAGTGGAGGGAAGAAGATTTATTGCCTCTCAGTTACACTCTTTTGAACGGACGCCAGCATTTCCGCCATCGCTGTGCCGTGGTCGTACAGGGCAGAGAGGATGCCATTTATGCATTGAAACAAGCGGCCGGTCAAGAGAAAATGCCGCATATCGTTCACGGTCAGGTACCGAACCGGTTTACCGGCCAAAAAGCGATTCAAACGTATGTGCGTGATCTGCTCAAACAAAGCGTCGGTTTGCGTGAAGATCCTGTGCAGTACCAGGAAACCCTTTTGGCCTTGGCCGAGTTTTACTGTCAGGGCTATGAGCCGGAATGGGAGCTGTTGTTTGCCGGAACAGATCCGCACCGCCTGCATCTGCCGACTTACCCTTTTGCCAGAAACACTTACTGGGTACCCGGAAAAGAGCATGGGACGAGCAGCACCGAGCAGGGGACACCGCCGGTTTTGACTCCGATGGTTTTGCGCGATCCCGTTGTTCACCCGGAGGCGTCTCAACCACCAAAGGTTTCCGTTCCCGGGAAGCGCACGTTGCCGGACATGCCTGCCGTGATCGGAAACCATCAGCCCAAACCGAAACCGGGGCGGATTGTCCTGTCGCCTTTAACTGCAGAAAAAACAGATTCTTTGGCCGCAGGAGCGGAGGCAGCCGGAGAGAGCATTGAGGAAGAACTGGCAGCAATGCTGGCGGATGTCCTGGTCATGGACCGGGCCGAGCTGGATGCGGAAACGCCGTTTATTGAGCTGGGGATGGACTCGATTGTCGGAGTGGAATGGATTCAGTCCGTGAACAGACGGTATGGGGTGGAGCTTACTGCCAACATCATCTATGAATATCCTGATCTCCGCCGCTTTGCCGTCTTTTTGGCACAGGAGATGAACGGACAGGAGCCGGCCGGGCTTTCCGCAGCTTCCCTGGTTCCGCTTCCGCCCGAATTGCAGCCTGCCGCAAAAACGGAGGAAACCCATCCGGCTGTTTCCCTCTCATCTGTCTCCGGGGAAGACGTACTGGAATTTTTGGTCTCCAGTTTGGCGGAATCACTTTCCATGGACAGAGAAGAGGTGGATATAGATGCGGAGCTGATTGATCTGGGACTGGACTCCATCATTGGTGTGGAGTGGATCCAGGCGGTGAACAAGCGCTACGGGATCTCGCTTACCGCCAACAACATCTATGAATATTCGAACCTGCGCCGGTTTGCCGCATATCTGAAAGAGAAACTGTCTGATGCGGGAAAAGAAGCGAAGCAGGAGCCGGCCGGGTTAAACCTGGAGGAATTCATACGCCGGGTTCAGGCAGGCGATATCGACATTGAAGAGGCCGAGCAACTATTGCACCGGGGAGGCATCACAAAATGAGCTACAGCCCGTCTGATTTGCAAATCACTGGGGCAGGCATCACTTCCGCCATCGGTCAGGGTAAAGCCGCCTTTACATCTGCCCTGATGCGGGGGGAGCATGCCTTCGGAATCATGAAACGGCCGGGCCGGCAGAAGGGGACTTCCTTTATCGGCGCGGAGATCGCGGAACTTTCCTATCCGGATCGCCTTTCCAAAAAACTGCTGCGAACGGCATCCTATTCCGCCCATGTGGCCTTGATCACCCTTGAGGAAGCATGGCGGGAGGCGAAGTTGGATGAGGCCGATTCCGCCCGGATCGGACTGATTGCGGGCGGGTCCAACTTTCAGCAGCGGGAATTGCTTCAAACCTTTGAAGCTTACCGTGACAAGCCGCATTTTATCTCTCCGGCTTACGCGCTTTCCTTTATGGACAGCGATATTTGTGCGCTTTGCACGGAACAGTTTGGCATCCGGGGATTCGCTTGTACCGTCGGCGGTGCATCGGCGAGCGGGCAATTGGCGGTAATCCAGGCCTGCCAGGCGGTACTCTCGGGTCAGGTCGATATTTGCATCGCCCTCGGGGTCTTGACCGATCTTTCCCATATGGAGTGTCAGGCCTTTCGCTCTTTGGGGGCGATGGGTTCTGACCGCTATGCGAACCGGCCTGATTTGGCCTGCCGCCCTTTTGACAAGAACCGGGACGGCTTTATTTATGGGGAAAACTGCGGAGCCGTGGTGATCGAACGGGCGGAAACGGCTCGAAGACGCGGAGTCAAACCGTATGCCCGCATTTCGGGATGGGCGTGGGGGATGGATGGAAATCGCAATCCCAATCCTTCCTTTGAAGGCGAGGTCCGCGTCATTCGCAAAGCATTGGGGCAGGCCGGACTCGCTCCGGAAGAGATCGATTACATCAATCCGCATGGAACCGGTTCACGCATCGGGGATGAGACGGAGCTGCGGGCATTGGCTGAATGCGGTCTTGCGCATGCCCGCATCAATGCGACCAAATCGGTCACCGGCCACGGCCTCAGCGCAGCGGGGATCGTGGAAATCATCGCCACCCTCTTGCAGATGAAGGAATCACGGCTTCATCCCACCCGCAATCTGCAAGAACCGATTGACGAATCATTCCCCTGGGTGCGGGGCGAGGCGCTTCCGGCCGATATCACCCATGCCTTGAGTTTGAGCATCGGCTTCGGTGGCATCAATACCGCGATTTGTTTGAAAAAAGAAATGTAATCTTCGGGAGGGGATCAGCACATGGTTGCTGTCGGAATTGAGGCAATGAATGTTTTTGGCGGAACCGCTTACCTGGACGTCATGGAACTGGCTCAGCATCGGGCATTGGATGAAACCCGCTTTGAAAATTTATTGATGAAAGAAAAAGCCGTAGCACTTCCCTTTGAAGACCCGGTGACCTGTGGAGTAAATGCGGCCAAACCGATTGTCGACGCTTTATCCGAAGAGGAAAAAGAGCGGATCGAACTTCTGATCACCTGCTCCGAGTCGGGGATCGACTTTGGCAAATCGATCAGTACTTACATTCACCACTATTTGGGGCTGAGCCGAAACTGCCGCCTGTTTGAATTGAAACAAGCCTGTTACTCCGGGACTGCCGGTTTGCAAATGGCCGTCAATTTCATCTTGTCCCAAACCTCTCCCGGTGCTAAAGCGCTGGTAATCGCCAGTGACATCTCGCGTTTTTTGGTTGCGGAAGGGGGCGAGGCGCTGACCCAGGACTGGTCTTATGCGGAGCCCAGCGGCGGAGCGGGAGCAGTTGCCCTGTTGATTAGCGAAACCCCTTACCTGTTTCAGGTGGATGTCGGGGCGAACGGCTATTACGGCTATGAGGTGATGGATACCTGCCGACCGATCCCGGACAGTGAAGCTGGAAATGCCGACCTGTCTTTGCTGTCTTACCTCGATTGCTGCGAACAAACCTTTTTGGAATACCAAAAACGCGTCGCCGATGTCGACTACCGGCAAACGTTCCAATATCTCTGCTTTCACACGCCGTTCGGCGGGATGGTCAAAGGAGCGCACCGCACCATGATGCGGAAACTGGTGAAGGCCAAGCCGCAGGAGATTGAGGCTGATTTTGAGCGGAGGGTGTTGCCGGGGCTGAGGTACTGCCAGCGCGTCGGGAATATCATGGGGGGCAGCGTTCTTTTATCTTTGCTGAGCACGATCGACCAAGGGAACTTTGATACGCCGAAACGCATCGGCTGTTTCTCCTACGGCTCGGGCTGCTGCTCGGAATTTTACAGCGGGGTCGTGACACCTCAGGGGCAGGAAAGGCTGCGCCGCTTTCAAGTGGAAGAGCAGCTGAATAATCGCTACCGTTTGTCGATGGAGGAATATGAACAATTATTGCTCGGCAGCCATGCAGTGAAATTCGGAACGCGCAACGTGAAGCTCGATCTTGACTTCATCCCGGGGGCATTGGACGCGACCCGTGGAAAAAACCGTTTGGTTTTGGAGGAGATTCGTGAATTTCATCGGGAGTATCGGTGGTTATGATGGAGTATCAAACGGTGAAGGTGAGGGAGCAGCAGCAGATTTGTTTTTTGCAGTTTTATCGTCCGGAGGCGAACAACACGATCAATGACCGCATGGTGGAGGAATGCCATCACGTGCTTGACCGGTATGAGGAATCAGCCAAAATCCTGGTCATGGAAGGGCTGCCGGACGTTTTTTGTTTTGGGGCCGACTTTCAGGAGATGCATGACCGGATGGCAAACGGCAGACAGAGTGAACGCAATCCCGGGCGCTTATATGATCTGTGGATGCGCCTGGCAACCGGCCCTCTCCTGACCATTTCACACGTGAGGGGAAAAGTGAATGCGGGAGGGATCGGATTTGTCGCCGCCAGCGATATTGTCCTGGCTGAACGGACGGCGCAATTCAGCCTGTCGGAGCTGTTGTTCGGCGTGTTTCCCGCGGCGGTGCTTCCGTTTCTCATTCGCCGCACCGGCACGGCCAAAGCCAATTACATGACGGTCATGACCAAGGCGATCTCGGCCGAACAAGCCGCATCCTGGGGACTGGTCGACGCTTGTGACGATGACAGCCGCTCTTTGCTCCGCAAGCATTTGCTGCGGCTGAAACCTTTATCAAAAAGTGCGGTAGTGAAGTACAAGCGCTACATGCAGAGGATTAGCGAGCCCCTGGCGCAGGCAAAGCCGATCGCCGTCAAGGCCAATTTGGAAATGTTCTCAGACCCGCAAAATCTGACCGGAATCTATCGGTACATCGAAACGGGAAAGTTTCCCTGGGAGGAATGAACCCATTTTGCTAAAGAAAGGAGCGAGCGGGCGATGGCATCGGTTGTTCACTTTCAGGAAATCGAGCCGGAGATCGTGCTTTTGACCATGGAGGACCGGGTTCATAAAAATACGTTCTCAAAGGAGTTAATTGACGGTTTGCTTGAAGCCTTCGCCGTCATTGAGGCGAGCAATGTCTACAAAGTTGTGGTTTTAACCGGATATGACAGTTACTTCGCTTCGGGCGGAACCCGGGAGGGGCTGCTGGCGATCCATGAAGGCAGGGAGAAATTTACCGACAAGAATGTTTACAGCCTGGCGCTGGACTGCAAAATCCCTGTCATTGCAGCGATGCAAGGGCACGGCATCGGCGGTGGCTTTATCATGGGCTTGTTTGCCGACTTTGTGATTTTGAGCAGGGAAAGCGTCTATACGACCAATTTTATGAAATACGGGTTTACCCCCGGGATGGGCGCAACTTGCATTTTGCCGAGGAAACTGGGAATCAGCCTGACTGAAGAGCTGTTGATCAACTCCGGAACGTACCGGGGGGCGGAATTGGAAAAACGGGGGATTCCTTTCCCCGTTCTGCCCAGAGCGGAGGTTCTTGGCCATGCCCTGGAATTGGCGCGTCAGATTGCCGAAAAGCCGAGGTATTCCCTCATCCTGCTCAAAGACCATCTGGTTGCCCCGATTCGCGAAGAACTGCCGTCGATTGTGGAGCGGGAAGTGATGATGCATGAAAAGACGTTTCACCAGCCAGAGGTGAGAGAGCGAATCAATGCGCTGTTCGGGAAATGACGGGGGTGAATGGCCGGTATGAATACAAAGGAACTGTTTCGCGCGCTGCAAGCCGGTGAAATCAGCCCGGAAACCGCCTATGTCAAACTGGCGGAATTTTTGGATAAAAGGCAGCGGAGCAGAGAGGATTCCGCTGCGGAAAGTGATGGTCCTGGCGGCAAGGGAAATGAGCTGCAAACCCGGCTGCCGGCAGTGGACTGGGGTGAGATTGCACCGGGGATTGTGCAAGTGACGATGCAGGACCGAATCTATAAAAATACCTTTTCCACGGAGTTGATCACGGGGCTGATGGAAGCCTTTGCCGCGATTCGCTCCCGGCCCGACTTCAAGGTGGTCATCCTGACCGGCTATGACCGCTATTTTGCCTGCGGGGGCAGCCGGGAAGGCCTGTTGGCTCTGTATGAGGGAAAGGCCAAAATGACCGATCTCCATCTTTACAGCCTGGCTCTGGAGTGTGAAATCCCTGTCATCGCGGCGATGCAGGGACACGGGCTTGGCGGGGGATGGTGTCTGGGGCTGTTTTGCGACTTTGTCATCATGAGCCGGGAAAGCACATATGCCTGCAATCACATGAAGTACGGATTTACCCCCGGGGACGGGGCGACTTTGATCTTGCCTGAAAAATTGGGAAACCCGTTGGCGCAGGAGATTTTGTTTACCGGCAAAAACTTCAGGGGGTCGGAATTGGCGGCGAGAGGAGTGGGCATTCCGATTTTGCCGCAGCGAGAGGTTCTCCCTTATGCCTTGGAGCTGGCCAGGGAGTTGGCGGAGAAACCGAGGGAAGCCCTGATCCTGTTGAAAAAACATATGGCTGCTCCGCTGAAAGCGCGTTTGTCCGAGGTGGTGGAAAGGGAGTGGGAGCTTCAGGAGAAAACCCTGGTTGGGAAACCGGAGGTTTTGGAAAAAATGTTGCCGGCTTTTGAGCCTCTCTCCGGCCCGCCTTCCTTTCCGGAAATCAGGCATCTGAATGCGCGTTTTTCCGGGCGCCCCGTTTTTTGGCTGCACGGAGAGGGGGGAGGCCTGGAGGGGTATCAGACAATTGCGCAGAAGAGCGGGCGGCCCTTTTACGGGATTCAGGCGCGTGGGCATATGACGGAGGATGCGCCGATCAGAGGAATTGAGGCGATGGCTTCCTACTACCTTTCCATCATTCGCTCCCGGCAGCCCGAAGGTCCCTATGATTTGGGCGGCTATTCGCTGGGGGGCGTGCTCGCCTATGAAGTGGCGCGTCAACTGCAGGAAGCCGGGCAGGAGGTTCACAGCATTGTCATGCTGGATACCCTGGACCGTTCCGCTTGGGAAAAAGTCCGTTTAAGCAACCGGACGAGAGCGTTGCAGGCAGTCAATATGACTCTGCTCAACCGGACGCGCCGGGATTGGCCATCCGTCAGGGAAAAGCTCATTCATCAGGAAGAAGCCGGATTTCCAGGAGACGAAGAGGAATTTTTGCGGCAACTGATCCGGTTGGGAAGAGAGCGCGGATTGTCTCTGGCCAAGACAGAAGAGGAATTGTTGAGGTTGTTTCAGCAGAATCTCCGCGTACAGGAGGCGTTTCAGCTGGATCAATACCCGCTGTTGCCCCTGCCGGACCCTTCCGGGGTGAGCTGCTACTATTTTCGCAATCAGAGCGGCCTGTTTTTCGGTGAACTCCAGCCCTATCTGACAACCGCCTCTGATCAAATTGCCATCGACCATGAATGTTACTGGAGCGGTTGGGAGCAGCTGTTTCCCCGGTTCAAGCTGTTGGACGCCTCTTCCTCCAGCCATATGACCATGCTGTTTGAACCCGCGGCCCAGGCGGATATCGGCAAAGTTTGCGAAGCGTTGTATGCGGGGACGGACGCTGTTCGGACAGACCGCTAAAAGCGATGAAAGGATGGAAGAAGATGAAATTCAGCCTGATGACCTATTCGCTGGTGCCCCTCATGAGAACAGGGGAAATGAAGCTGGAGGATGTGGTCAGGTTTGCCGCCGATGAGGGGTTTGAGGCGATTGAGTTGCTGATGTTTGATTTCAGCCGGCCGGCGGGGGAGATTACCGGTCTGCTGGACAAATACGGGATGAAAATTTCCTGTATCGATGCCTTCGTTGATCTGGCTGCCGGCAAAGAGGATGTCTATGCGGAAAACATCGCATTGGGCAAGCGGATTGTCGATCAGGCGGAGGAGCTCTCCGCACCCATGGTCATGCTCGTTCCCGCGTTTGCCGATCAGATTCAAAGTGAGGCGGAAAAGCTGAGCGTGCTCCCGAAAATAATCCAGGCGTTGCAGGAGATTACCGCTTATGCCCAATCGAAGCAAATCACCGTCACCATCGAGAACTACCCCGACCTCAGAGTGCCTTTTTGCAGTCTGGCTGAGATCGAAACGATTCTCCGGCAAGTGCCCGGACTCAAACTGACACTGGACTGTGGAAACATGCTGGTGGCCGGGGATGACCCGCTTGAAGCCTGTGAGAGGTTGGGAAAAGTGATGGTCAATGCTCATCTCAAGGACTGGCAGGTTACTGCGGACGAAAGCGGGACCCTGTGTGCGGACGGCCGATATTTGAAGCCGGCCGTACATGGCCAGGGGATCATCGATTACCGGTCGCTGTTTCGGAAAATGCTGGAGCAAGGCTATGACGGCTATCTGGCTTTTGAATATGAAGGGGAACACAACTGCAAAGAGGCGGCCAGACAGGGGATCCGGTATCTTCGGACGGAATTGAACCGGCTGCTCAATTCCCGGGGATAAAGAGATTGCCCGTTCAAGCCGGACAGAATTGGGAAAGAGAGGGAGAAGAAACCATGTCAACCGTTCTTTTTTTAAACGGCCCTTCACATGGCCATGTCAATCCGACATTGGGCCTGGTCGCGGAGTTAAGCAACCGTGGAGAAAAGGTGATTTACTTTTGCACCGATGATTTTCGGGAAAAAATCGCCAGGACCGGCGCGATATTCAAAAGCTTGGGGGATGGGGCCAAACTTCCGAAAGGCAATCCCCGGATCGACAAGAACAAACAGTTGTTTGACATCGCTCTGCGCATGTTATTATCCACGGAAAAAGTGGTTCAGCATATTCTGGAGGAAATCAAAGAGGAAACCATCGATTACATGATCTACGATTCGATGTATCCGGTCGGCAATATCATTTCACAAATTTTGAAGGTACCGGTGATCTGCTCCCATGCCGTTTTTGCCAGACCGGAGGAATTGGCTCCGCAAAACGAAAACACGGTCGGCATGGAAGTGATGCAGGATCACCCGGCTCTCGGCGAGTACAGGAAAATGGTCAATCGGCTGAAAGAAAACTATGGAGTGGAGATGCCGCAGCTGACCGGGATGATCACCCATTATGGCGATCTGAACATTGCTTATACGGCGAAAGAATTTGTGACAAGGCATGAGGATTATGATCCAAGTTTTCGTTTTATCGGCGGACCCGAAAGTGTTTTGGAGGAAAAGATCGATTTTCCTTTTGACAGACTTGAGGGCAAAAAGGTGGTATTCATTTCGTTGGGAACGGCTTTTAACAATGCAAATCCGAATCTTTACGATGTATTTTTCAACGCTTTCAAGGAAGACTTGGAAACGGTGGTCGTGATTGCAGCCTACAATACCGATGTTTCCCGGTTCGCGATCCCGGACAACTTCATTGTAAGACACTATGTGCCGCAACGGGAAATTCTGAAATATACGGATGTGGCTGTCACGCACGGGGGATTGAACACAACGAGCGATCTGGTCTATCAGCAAATCCCCTTTGTCGTGATCCCGATCGGCGGCGACCAGCCGTATATGGCCGGCAGATTTGCCAGTCTGGGAGCTTCAATCACTCTGGACAAGGATACGCTGACGCCGGAAATCCTCCGTCAGGCGCTGGATCTGGTGTCAACCGCGCCGGAGTATCGGGTGAATCTCGGGAAAATCAAGCGTTGGTTTGAGGAAGCGGGGGGCTGCAAGAAAGCGGTCGAGGAGATAATGGCCTTTAAAAAAGAGCGAAACATAGGCTGACGGAGATCGGCTTTTCCATACGAAACCCCTGACAACCGGTCTGGCGCCAAGGATGTCAGGGGACGGGCAAAACAAAAATATATGTTGAAATAATCAGATAATTGAACGACCGAAAAACATTTGACATGAAAGAGGGAAATAAGGTAAAATGGGATATCAAAATAAATAATAAATTATCCCAACCCTAATATAACATAAACAAAAAGAAAAGTCAACCGTTTTTGTGAAATTGTGCTGAGGGTTGGGCCGCGGTGTCCCCCCTTGATTCCCGGGGTTTCGAATGGTCGGTCAGCAGTTTCCGTTTCCCTCCCGATTTTGCCTGAGTTTGATCCCGGGTTGTATCTGCAAGACATGATGCTTTTTGAGCAAATTCGTTTCCGATGAAAGGGGGCAAAAGGCGGGAAGTCGTGCTTTCAGAGAGGAAGGGAAGCTCATGTATTTATCCCGTATATTCAACGCAATCAATATCTCGGTTCAGGAAAAGTATATGACCGAAATTCTGGAACTCAATGAGAAGACAAAAGAATTTGGTTTGATCTTGACTCCCGATGAAGTAAAAAACATGATGGTCGCCAGAAACAAGGTGTTGCGCGATTACGGCCGGGTGGAACTGGGCATTGAAGTGACGAAGGAATTGATCGAGATATTTTCCGAATCACCGTATATCCATGAAGACAATTACGCGGCAACACTTACGGAACTGCACGAGATCTTCTATTATTTGCGAAATGAAACGGAAGACAAAATCGGCGATTTCAAACTGATCAGCATGATGAAGGAGATGTTTGACGGTGAGTGTGCGGGTTCGGTGGAACTTTTAAAAAGCAGACTGGAGGAGTTTGCCGAGAATTTCCGAAGCGAATCGCTGCGTGAGTCTTTATTTGAGGGGGAGGATTAGGTTTGGAGTTTGAAAACGACAAAGAGAGATCCGGTCTTGTTTCGCGCAGCAAGATAAAAAAAGCGAATCTCCGGCGGAATCAATATACGATATCCCTTTTGAATGAAGGACTTCGTGCCGGATTGCTCACCGGTCAGGAGGTATATCGCATCCAGGCCGGATTGATGGGCATTCTGCAGGATTTGATCCGGCGCTATACGCAGGGTGAAAGTTCTTCCGTGACCTCTGAAACGGCAGAAAGTATCATGGCCTCCCTCCTCTACGCTGTTGATGCCTATACCCTTCAATTCATCAACCCGGATCAGGCAGTCACCGAGCTGAAAACAGGCAATATCCGCAACATCTACGAACAAGGATTGGAATTGTTGCGCCGGTTATTTGAAGAAACGAAGCAGCTCTATCAGGAAGTAAAGAAAAACAAATTGGATGTGCCCGTCGATGCCTACAATATGACGATCGATGAATCGTTGCCGATCTTTATGAAAAAGTACGGCATTGTTTTTGATGCCCACAATACCATGGCCAGCATCGATTATCCTTTGGCGGTCGATGACATGCGCCTTCAGGGCGTCTTTTATATCCGGCAGTATCTGGAACGCCTGCAAATGGAGACGCGATTTTGCCGCAGATTCGACCGGAGGGACTTGCTGGATCTGCTGACCGACTATGGAAAAGTGTGCAGGTTTGATTACCGGATAGAATTGTTCAACATCTTTGAGTTGGTATTGAATAATGCCATCTTTTCGATTTTATCAGGGGGGGATGCCGGTCAAATCAGAATTTCCGCCAATCAGTACAACCGGTTGCAACGGATGTTCAGCCGGCTGAATGCCTCACAGATCGCCGCCGCCATTCATCAGGCGATGGAGCGGCTGCAGCACGAGATGAAAACCGATCCTCCGCTCACAGACTATATGAACCAGTGCCGGAACAATTTGATTCAGCGAGTGATCAACGCTGCAAACCATGACAGCTTGGAAACCGTCATCATCAGAGAAAAAGAAGTAAAGACGAAATCGATTGTGCTCTTGCTGAACGAAGCGGATCGAATGAGCGACGTCCGCTTGCGCCGATTGCTGGACGAAATGATGCGGCTCGAAACAAAAGAAGAAAAAGTGCAACTGATCAGGGATTATTTTTCTTCCCTGCATGACTATTTGGATCTGCTTGATTCCGGTTGTTTGTATGGAGATGAATATGAAGCGCTCTTTGCCACTTTTGGCGACATGGAACTGGCGATTTTCGCAAAAATCGTATTTTATGAGGAGCTGCGCGCCGATTTTCTCGATTTTCAATCGATCGTGGCTGCCGGAAAAGACGACGAGAGCGAATGGAAAATGCATTACGTTGAGTTTATGCAAAAATTGAGTGATGACCGAATCAATGCCATTGGCAACCTGATCAGTGATATCGATTATGAGGAAATCCGGTTTTATTGAGATGCCGGCCCTTTTAGACCGGTTTTAAGCAGAAATCATTGAGTTTTGGAGGAAATGCGCATGAACAAAACCAACGCGTTGAGTGAAGAAAATACCATAAAATTACTGATCAGCTACTCCTTGCCCATGATTGTCGGCTTGTTTGTCGGCGCCTTCTATAACATTATTGACCGGGTGTTTATCGGAAACGGGATCGGTGACCTGGGGATTGCCGGGATTGCCGTTTCCTTTCCCATCATGATGACCATCATGGCTTTTTCCACCCTGATCGGAACCGGAGCGACCGCACTCACTTCCATTCGCCTGGGAGAGAAGAACACCGCTGAAGCTGAGAAAGTGATGGGGAACGCTTTAACCTTGCTTATCATTGTCTCGATTCTTTTTACCGTTCCCTGTCTGATCTTTCTGAATCCGATTTTGAAAGCATTTGGCGCGAGCCCGGAAGTGCTGAAGCCGGCGGCCGATTATATTTGGATCATTTTGTTGGCCAGCATCTTCATGATTGTCGGCTCGGGCATGAACAACTTTATCAGAGCGGAAGGAAACCCCAAGAAAGCGATGTTTACGCTGTTGATCGGGTCGGTGCTGAACGTGATATTGGCTCCTCTTTTCATTTTCGGCTTTGGCTGGGGGATGCAAGGTGCAGCGCTGGCCACGGCCATCTCTCAGCTGGTTTCGGCGCTGTGGGTTTTATCGCATTTTTTTCTGAGCAAGAGCCTCTTGAAAATCCGCGCCAAAAATATGCGGCTTGATGGCAGGCTGGTCGGGAAAATTCTGGCTGTGGGTGTCGGCTCCTTCATCACCCAATTGGCGAGCAGCGTGTTGTTTGTCATCATTAACAATGTGTTGCTCCGTTACGGCGGAAATACGGCGATCGCAGGCATGAACGTCGTCAATGCCGTGCAAACATTCATTATGCTGCCCGTATGGGGGATCAGCCTCGGGATCCAGCCGATTATCGGCTATAACTATGGTGCCAAAAATTTTGAGCGCGTGAAGAGCACATTGAAAACGGCGTTGATTATTTCCACGGTAATTGCCAGTGTCGCCTCGCTCTTCGTTTATTTCCTGCCGGAGTACATCGTTGCCATTTTCAACAGCGAAAGCCGGCAATTGATTTCTTTCGGCAGCCATGCGCTGGTCACGTACCTCCTCTTTACCCCGCTGATCGGCCTGTCCATCGTCGGTTCGGGATATTTTCAGTCTCTCGGCAAGGCCAAACAGGCGATCCTGTTAAGCTTAACCCGGCAAGTTTTCATTCTGGTTCCGGCCCTGCTCATTCTGCCGAGGTTTTTGGGGGTTGAAGGAGTGCTGATTTCCGGGCCGATTTCCGACTTCTGTGCGGCAGCAATTACCTTCGGATGCGTGGTTGCGAATCTGAAACAAATTCAAAATCAAATGAAAATAGGGACGACTGCCGTTCAGTCCGAACCGACCGGTGTAGCGGGCAGCAGCGAATCTTAACTTCTCAGATGAAAGCGGAGTGATATTGTGAGCAAGAGGCTGATCATGCAAATTGCCCTGCCGGTTTTTATTGAGAGCGCGCTGATGATGGCTGACAGCATCATCCACGTCATCTGGGTGGGCCATCTACTGGGAGGGTTGGCGGTAGCGGCCATCGGAGCCTGTTTTCCGATCATCCTGGCTTTCGCAGCCATCGCCGGCGGAGCGGCCAGAGTCGCCACAACCCCGATTTTGCAGCATTTTCAAGCCAAAAATAAGGAAAAGATGCAGACCTATGTGAACCTGTCCTGGTCTTTCGGTGTTTGTCTGGTCGTCATCATGACCGCAGGGGGATATTTTTCTTCCCGATCGCTGCTTGCCTTGTTTGGAACCCCTGAATCTGTCATCGGGCTGGCGGGCGGCTATCTGCGGATCATGATGCTCGGTTTTGCCGTTATGTACCTGTCCTTCCTCACCGTTTCCATGCTCAGGGGTGTCGGAAATGTCGTTGCCCGGATGCTGTTCGTGGCGGTTTCCATCGTGGGCAATCTGGTTCTGGTTCCCTTGTTTATCGAAGGAACCGGTCCGTTTCCGAAATGGGGATTAAACGGGGTTGCCATTGCTGCGCTGATCGTTTCCGTCATCGCCATCATCGTCAGCTTGTGGTACATCCGGCGCCGGGTAAAAGGTCTCCTTACCAGGCCGACCGGTTGGAAATTCAACGGTAAATTAATGGCCGCCTTCTTGCCTGCGGGGATGCCGGTCTTTATGCAGCAGTTGATGCTGGCTTTGGGCTATGCCTGTATCCTGTTTTTTGTCAATCCCTTTGGCAGCGATGCAATTGCGGTTTTTTATGTGACCAGCAGGATCGACTCCATCGCCGCCATGCCTTCGATCGCAGTGATGATTGCGATTTCGGTGCTCACCGGAAAAACATTGCAAGCGGGCAGGTTTTCGGAGATCCCAAATCTCTTCCGCCGGGGACTGATCGTCAACCTTCCCGTCGTTCTGCTCATTTCTCTGCTCTGTTTTTTCGCTCCTCATTTCATCATGGAGCTGTTTATCAATGATCCGAACATTGTGAGCATCGGAATCGGATATTTCCGAATCGTCAGTCTCAGTTATTTGCTCTTCAGCGTTTTATACGTGTGCAACGGCATTATCACCGGGGTGGGGAAAAGCGGGATCATTACTCTTTTTTCTCTCGCTTCCCTCGTTGTGGTCAGGGTGCCGGCCGCAGCATTCCTTACACAAGCTGGTTTTAAGGTGAACGGTGTATGGTTGGCCATCCTGGCCAGTTTTGTCGCGCTGGCTGCCTGCAGTCTGTTCTACTATCTTTTTGGTTCATGGAAAAAAGGGTGGAAGATGACGGTCATGGAATCTTCAGGGATGAAATCATGAGGGATAAAATGGTTTTTATGTTTTCCGGTCAGGGTTCGCAATACTTTCATATGGGAAAAGCGTTTTATGACCACGAACCTGAATTCCGGGAACAGATGAACCGGTTGGATGCCGTTTTTCAAGAGCTTTCGGGCAACTCCCTGATCCGGTATCTCTATGATGAACGTCGCTCCAAAAGCGATGAGTTTGTTGATTTGTTCTATACCCATCCGGCCATTTTCATGGTTGAGGTGGCGACGGCCCACATGCTGATGTCGAAAGGGATCCGGCCTCAGGCGGTGATCGGTTCCAGCATGGGGGAATATGCTGCCGCCGTGGTCGCCGGCGCGCTGGATGCGGAAGACGGTTTGCGCTGTCTGTTCGATCAAGCCCGTCTGCTCAAGGCGCTCTCTCCGCCCGGGGGGATGATCGCAGTTCTGGCTTCGCCGGCACTCTATGATGAGGTACCTGTCATTCACCATCATGCGCAGTTGGCTGCGGTGAATCATCAGTCCCATTTTGTGCTGGCGGGAAATGAAGAGGGGCTGGATGTGGTTGAGAGATATCTGCGAATGAAGGATATCACGCACCTGCGTCTTCCCGTGACCGTCCCGTTTCATTCTGCGCATATTGATGCCGCGGGAGAAGCGGTGCGGGAGCGTTTGTGGCAAGTTACGTTCCGGCCTCCGCGCATTCCGTTCTATTCTTCAGTGACCGGAAGGCGGATGCCTCATTTGACAGCGAATTATTTTTGGGATGTTTTAAGACAACCGATTCGGTTTGGCGAGGCTTTAAATGAAGCGGTCGCCCATGGAGTGACTTTTATTGATTTGGGACCTTCAGGTACCTTGGCCAACCTGGCAAATGCTCACTTCCGGACAAAACGGGATCTTCATGTTTTCAGCCTGCTCTCCCCGTTCACCGGTCATCAAAAGGCTTTGGAAATGTTGTATGCCCGGTTGCTTCAGCCGTGAATCCCCAGAGTGAGGAAGTGAAATCATTGAATCCATCCGGTTCCTATCATATCAAAACGATTGCCAATAATGTGGAGGCTGAGATCAATCGCTTAAAGGCGCAGGTCGACTTGTTTTGGCAAAGTGAATGGAAACATTACCAGGAGTTCGGTCTGGATCAAGCCGGTTCAATTGTGGAGTTGGGATCGGGCCCCGGTTTTCTTGTGGAAAAACTGTTGGTACATATTCCGGGAGCCGAGGTGACGGCCGTGGAGATCGATCCGCTCCTGGTCGAGTATGCCGGTAATTATTTGGCAAAACAAAAGTTGGACAGGTGGCAGGTGATTGAAGGCTCGATCACGGATACCGGGCTGGAGGATGATTCGTTTGATTTTGCCATTGCCAGATTGGTGCTGGAGCATTTGCCTGACCCTCTCGAGGCCGTTCGGGAAATTTACCGAATCGTAAAGCCGGGAGGGAAAGTGATCGTCATCGACAATGATTTTGAAATGCACATCATGACCTATCCGCCGGTTTCCGGTTTGCGCGAGCTTTACGATGCTTATTGCAAGGCGCGTGCGGCTGAGGGAGGCAATCCGAAAATCGGGAGAGAACTCCCGCGCATCCTGAAAGAAGGCGGTTTTACCGATGTGGAATTTGAAATCATCAGTGCCCACAGCGCGCTTCTGGGGGATGAGATGTTTTTCAGATCGGAGGGGATCGGGATCCCGTATAAGCTGGTTCAGGACGGCTTTTTATCCAGTAAAGTGCTGGGGCAAATTTCCCTCGGTTGGAGAAAAATGATCCGGGATGAACATCATTCGGTTATTCGCCAGCTGTATATGGCGGTGGGGAAGAAAGATTGATCAAGCGGGAAGCACAGCCGGTCTTGGCATCATGCAGCCTCTATCCGCCGAAGCAGACTCCCTGGTTTCTTCAGGAAACTTGGGAGTCTATTTTTGAATGCGGGGCCTGCCCCGGAGCCTTGAGAGAGGAGGATGTGCATGAAAGGGATTGTTCTGGCGGGCGGCACTGGAACCCGTCTCTATCCGTTGACCAAGGTGATTTGCAAGCAACTGTTGCCCGTCTACGATAAACCGATGATCTACTATCCATTGTCCGTCCTGATGTTGGCCGGGATCAGGGATATCCTGATCATCTCCACCCCGCAGGATACTCCGCTGATTCAACAATTATTGGGGGATGGAGCCGATCTCGGCATCCGCTTGTCGTATGCGATTCAACCTTCACCTGATGGGATCGCCCAGGCTTTTCTCATCGGGGAAGAATTTATCGGCCGTGACCGGGTGGCGCTTATCCTGGGGGATAACATTTTCTACGGTCATGGTCTGACGCCCATTCTGCGAAGAGTGGCGGCGAGGAAGAAGGGGGCCACCATTTTTGGCTACAACGTCAGAGACCCGCAGCGCTTCGGTGTGGTAGAATTTGATGAAGCGAACAGGGTGATTTCAATTGAAGAAAAGCCTGCTAATCCGAAATCTAATTATGCTATCACCGGTTTTTATTTTTACGATAATGATGTGGTGGAGATTGCCAAACAGATAAAACCATCCGCCCGGGGAGAGTTGGAGATAACCGATGTGAACAAAGTCTACCTGGATATGGGAGCCCTGCACGTGGAATTGATGGGGCGAGGGTTTGCCTGGCTGGATACGGGAACGCATGAAACCCTTTTGCAAGCTTCCCAATTTATCGAGACGATCGAGAAACGTCAGGGTCTGAAGGTGGCATGTCTGGAGGAGATCGCTTACCACATGGGCTATATTCGCGACAAAGATTTGCGGAGATTGGCAGAACCGATGCAGAAAAACGAATATGGGCAGTATCTGCTCTCGGTGATCGGGCGCAAGAAAATCCACAACGGACAGGAGGAAGCAACATGAAATTGCTGGTGACCGGGGGAGCCGGCTTTATTGGGAGCAACTTTATCCGCTATATGGCGAACCGGTATCCGGAATATGAGATCATCAATCTCGATCTGTTGACTTACGCCGGGAATCGGGAGAATTTGCAAGACGTGGAGACACATGCCAACTATCGCTTTGTCAAAGGGGACATTGGCGACAGAAATCTGGTGGAGTCGCTTGTGGGGAACGGGGTGGAGGTGATTGTCAACTGCGCGGCGGAGTCGCATGTGGATCGCAGTATCAAAAATCCGGATATTTTTGTTAAAACCAATATCGTCGGGACGCACGTCCTTTTGGAGGCGGCAAGAAAACATAAAGTAAAAAAATTCCTGCAAGTATCTACCGATGAAGTGTATGGCTCACTCGGCGAAACCGGCGTTTTTACCGAAGAGACAGGGCTGGCTCCCAACAGTCCGTACTCGGCCAGCAAAGCAAGTGCGGATCTGTTGGTTCGCGCTTATCATGAAACGTTTGATTTGCCGGTAAACATCACCCGTTGTTCCAATAACTACGGCCCCTACCAGTTTCCGGAGAAATTGATTCCGCTGATGATTACCCATGCCCTCGAGGATCAGGAATTGCCCGTTTACGGGGACGGCCTCCATGTGCGCGACTGGCTGCATGTGGAAGACCATTGTGCGGCCCTTGACAGGGTGATCCATCGGGGCAAGGACGGAGAAGTTTATAACATCGGCGGAAATAATGAGAGAACCAATCTTGAAATTGTAAAACTGATTTTGAAGGTTCTCGGGAAATCAGAGGAATTGATCCGATTTGTCGAAGACCGGTTGGGCCATGACCGGCGCTATGCGATCCATTCGGCCAAGATCCAAAGAGAATTGGGCTGGAAGCCAAGGTATACTCTCGAAGATGGCCTCAGGCAAACCATTCAATGGTATCTGGACAACCGGGACTGGTGGGAACGGATCAAAAAGCGTGCGAACGGGTAATGGCCCTGCCCGGAATGTTGGATTGTTCTGTGTTCACTTCTTTTTCTCATTTGGTAAAATGAGCTTGTTCTCATAAGTAGAGAATTCAAAAAAATAAGGAGTGCACAGACAAAGAATGGATGGGAATCGTGAAAAAGTTGAAGCCAAAATGACAAACCAGGAAGAACCGCACATTGCCGGAGATTTGTCGGGAAGCAAACCCAAGCCTTTCCTCAGCGTACGTTCAAAACGAAAGATGTATAAAATGATGTCCTTTATTTTCAGCGTCATCCTCATCCCGCTCATCATGACCATTCTGCTCAGTGCTTACGAGGATGAAACCAATGCCTGGGTGCGTCATTTGTTTGCCGGGAAGAAGAAAGAGACCTATACCGAAACGATCAAAAGGCTGGCCGCCAGCGGCAATCTGCCGGACTACCGATGCGGCCCGATCGGGACTGCGATTCAGGAAGTGATAAACCGTTGCGGAAAACCGGTTAAGCGGACGGATGTTTATGAGATTGACGGTTCCAATTCGAGCCTGTTCTATCTCGATGGAAACAGCAAGTTGATTGGGCTTGATTTTCAAAATGAAAAGTTGAAAAGCATCATGATCCAGGCGCGGAAAAACGAGTCGTTGCTGATCAGCGAGGTCAAACGCGTTTTTGGGCCCCCCTCCGAAACCAATGAAGGAAAATCGGATATGTCGGATCTTGAGACGTATTATCAATATAATTTGAACTCTTATCACGTAACCTTCTCGTACAGCTCGAAAACCAATAAATTGGACAGGTTCACATTAGAAACCACCAGCAACTTCCCTTATGACGGCAGACCGCGCACCCAGTTTGTAACAGCCGCCCATCCGGTGGGCAGCGACAAACGGATCAGCCCCGAGGGTGGATTGTCGGCGGCGAAACAGCTGAAGCAGTGGATCAGCCGGGGGGACCTGGGCAACTACGATTGCGGGCCGTTGGGCACTTCCCTGCAACAAGTGGCAGCGGGCACCTGTGGTGATTATGAAAACAATGTGTCTTCCCGTATAGTGAGTGACCAGGAGAAAGGGCTGGGCTTTCGGTTTAAAGACAGGGAAATACAGCTCAAATTTTTCAAGGACCGGTTGACATCGATCAGCGTCAGAGAAACGGAACAACCTCTTCCGATCACCAAAGAGAACATTGAGCGGGTGTTTGGAAAACCGGATCGTGACAAAAGCTCCTTTGACATTCTTGACGGGAAGTTTGTCTCCTACAAACTGAATGACAAAAAAGCGGACTTTTTCTTCAACGACAAAGGTGAACTGGATTATATCTGGCTTCGCAAGAGCGGACTCTACGATGATGAATTCGGCACTTTGTTGCCGCAGAACGAATAGGAAGAAAAGCCGGTTATCAAGGTCGCATTTTATGATTGACAAGTATGATTTTGGGGAATAATATTATATAAAATATTCTATATTTGTTGATTGAATTAAATGGGATCCTGTCGCCATAATCTCGACTAACATACTTGAGATTATAAAGATCGAAGGATGCAGCCCAATCTGACTGTTTCTATTCTCCAAGGCGGATGGGTTTCCTTTATGGATGGAGGGGATCTTCTTGTCTGATCATCCATACGGGATTGACGAACAGTGGATTGAGCGCATTATTCGGGCATTGGAAGGGCTGAAATACGGATCTGTATTGATAACCGTTCATGATTCCAGGATTGTTCAGATTGACCGCACAGAAAAAATAAGAGGCTGACACTCAAGAATCATTTCCATAATCAAATATTGCGCCGATCGGACAACCGAAGGCTCCAGTAATCTTGCCATGCACAGGCAGGTTTATTGGAGCTTTTTTATTTTTTGAATGGAGAGGAGAAAAACGGATGAAAAGGTTATTGATGTTACTGGTTTCGCTCAGTTTGGTGGCAGGGATTTCGGGATGCGGCCCTTCCTCCGGATCCGGGAAGAACGAAGTGGAGCTTTTGAATGTTTCATATGATCCGACCCGTGAATTTTATCAGGACTTCAACCGGCAATTTGCCGCGTATTGGAAGAAAAAGACGGGGGAAACGGTGACGATCAAACAGTCGCATGGCGGTTCGGGGCAACAATCGCGGTCAGTTCAGGACGGATTGGATGCAGATGTGGTCACTTTGGCCCTCTCTTATGATATCGATGCGATCGCCGAGAAGGGCCTGATCAGCCAAGACTGGCAAAAGAGGCTGCCGGAGAACAGCTCGCCCTACACTTCGGCGATTGTCTTTCTGGTGAGAAAGGGAAACCCGAAAGGAATCAAGGATTGGGATGACTTGGTCAAACCGGGGATATCCGTCATTACCCCCAATCCCAAAACTTCGGGCGGAGCAAGGTGGAACTATTTGGCCGCATGGGGTTATGCACTGAAAAAGAATAAGGGAAATCAGGCGAAAGCAAGAGATTTTGTGACCAGATTATATCGGAATGTCCCTGTCCTGGATTCGGGTGCGCGTGGGGCGACGACGACGTTTGTGGAGCGGGGAATCGGTGATGTGCTGTTGGCTTGGGAAAACGAAGCACTGCTGTCGCAGAAAGAGTTTGGCAAAGACAAATTTGAAATTGTGTATCCCTCGCAAAGCATTTTGGCGGAACCGCCGGTAGCGGTTGTCGACAAAGTCGTGGACCGGCACGGAACGCGCAAGGTGGCACAAGCTTATCTGGACTATTTGTATTCGGATGAGGGGCAGGAGATCGCCGCCAAACATTTTTATCGTCCGCGTTCGCCGAAAGTTGCGGCAAAATACGCAAGCCAGTTTCCGAAAATCGATTTGTTCACCATCGATGAGGTATTCGGCGGTTGGGAAAAAGCGCAGAAAACCCACTTTGCCGACGGAGGCATCTTTGATCAGATCTATCAGAAAAAATGACCGGTTTGCTGAGAAAGTGAAGGGGGAGGTTTCATGGCGAAAAGGTTGGCAAAAAAGAGCATCATTCCCGGATTTGGCCTGACTATGGGCTATACCCTGGTTTACCTGAGTCTGATCGTACTGATTCCGCTCTCGCTGATCTTTTACAAGACGGCCAGTTTATCTTGGAAAGAGTATTGGGATGTGGTGACCGATCCGCGAGTCATCGCTTCTTACCGGCTCACCTTTGGCGCATCCTTTGTCGCTTCCGTCATCAATGCCGTATTCGGGACGCTGATCGCCTGGGTTTTGGTTCGTTATGATTTTATCGGAAAACGGCTGGTGGACGGGATTGTCGATCTGCCGTTTGCGCTGCCTACAGCTGTTGCCGGGATCGCTCTGACTTCGGTCTATTCCGACAACGGATGGATCGGCAAGTTTTTGGCTCCCTTGGGGATCAAAGTGGCTTTTACTCCGCTTGGTGTCATAGTTGCTTTAACTTTTATCGGCTTTCCGTTTGTGGTGCGAACGATCCAGCCCGTTTTACAGGACTTGGATCATCAGTTGGAGGAGGCTGCTTTTTCGCTCGGGGCCAGCCGGCTGCAAACCTTTGTCAGGGTGTTGTTTCCTCCGTTGTTGCCCGCACTCCTGACCGGCTTTGCCCTCGCTTTTGCCCGGGCTTTGGGAGAATACGGTTCCGTAATTTTTATTTCCGGCAATATGCCAATGGTGACAGAGGTGACCCCTCTGCTCATCGTGACCAAGCTGGAGCAGTATGACTATGCAGGAGCTACTGCGATTGCTTCAGTGGTCTTGATTGCTTCCTTTATCTTGCTTTTTATAATCAATTGTTTGCAATGGGTTAGTGGCCGGCGTTATTTCATCGGATAAGGAGGGAGGAATATGCCGAAACCGGTTCAGCCTGCGGCGTTGGTTCGCTTTTTGCTTATTTTTGCCGCCCTTATTTTTCTTTTCCTTTTTCTCATCGTACCACTGTTTGCCGTTTTTTCAGAAGCCCTGAAAAAAGGAATTTTGGTTTACATTGAATCCGTTGAGGATGCGGATGCGCTCTCGGCGATCCGTTTAACCTTGCTCGTCGCGGCGATTTCCGTTTCTCTCAATACGATTTTTGGAATAGCCGCTGCCTGGGCGATTACCAAATTTGAGTTCAGGGGAAAAAACCTGCTCATCACGCTCATTGATCTGCCCTTTGCCGTATCCCCCGTCATATCGGGATTAATCTTTGTGTTGCTGTTTGGTGCGCAGGGGATATTGGGACCGTGGCTGGAAGCGCATGATATCAAAATTATTTTTGCAGTTCCCGGCATGGTGTTGGCGACTGTATTTGTAACGTTTCCCTTTGTGGTCAGAGAATTGATCCCGGTCATGCTGGCGCAGGGAAAACAGGAGGAAGAGACGGCTTTATCCCTCGGGGCAGGCGGTTTGCAAACCTTTTTGCGCGTTACTTTGCCCAATATAAAATGGGGGCTGTTATATGGGGTGATTTTGTGCAATGCCCGGGCGATGGGCGAGTTTGGTGCGGTTTCTGTCGTCTCCGGGCATATCCGGGGAATGACCAACACCATCCCTCTTCATGTAGAAATTCTTTATAACGAATACAATTTTGTTGCAGCTTTTGCAGTAGCCTCCATATTGGCGGTATTGGCGATCATTACCCTCATCATCAAGAGTTTAAGCGAATGGAAGACGAAACGCCTGTTAGAAGCAGCAGAGGAGGAACAGTGAAATGGGAATTGAGGTGCGCAACGTTTCTAAAGCATTCGGTTCCTTTCAGGCGGTTCAAAATGTCAGCCTGAAAATCCCGACAGGTCAACTGATGGCACTGCTCGGGCCATCCGGATCAGGCAAAACCACACTGCTCCGGTTGATTGCCGGCATGGAGAGGGCGGATCAGGGTCAGATTTTCTTTCACGGTGAAGATTATACCAACCGCAGGGTGCAGGAGCGGAAAGTGGGCTTTGTCTTTCAGCACTATGCGCTCTTTCAGCATATGAATATTTTTGAAAACATCGCTTTCGGATTGAAAGTGCGCCCTCGGAAAAAGAGACCATCCAAACAAGAGATATACGAACGGGTGACGGAATTGCTGCGCCTGGTGCAGTTGGAGGGATTGGCCAAACGTTATCCGGCCCAACTTTCCGGCGGACAGAGGCAACGGGTGGCCCTTGCCCGGGCATTGGCCGTTGAACCCAAAGTGCTGCTGTTGGATGAACCGTTCGGAGCGTTGGACGCCAAAGTGAGACAAGATCTTCGTCGTTGGCTGAGACAATTGCATGAGAAGTTGCAGATCACCACTGTCTTCGTCACCCACGACCAGGAGGAAGCGCTGGAGATGGCCGACCAGGTGGTTATCATGAATCGGGGACGGATCGAACAGGTCGGAACACCGGAAGAAGTTTACCGTTCGCCGGCCAATGCCTTTGTCTACACATTCCTCGGCAGAGTCAATCTGTTTCATGGCCGGATTCATCAAGGGAAAATCAAATTGGGTGAGCATGAGTTGGACGTGCCGGGAATTTCACATGCGGATGAAGTTCCCGCTGTGGGTTATGTCAGACCCCATGAAATCGGCATCAGCCGCGAGCAATCGGAAAAGACCAGCATTTCGACCATTGTCCGTCATATCAACCCGGTCGGGCCGATTGTGCGCTTAAATTTGAAAAGAACCGATACCGGTGAATTGTTTGAGGTGGAAGTAAGTGACGAACGGTACCGGGAATTGGACATTCAAGTGGATGATACCCTTTACGTCAATTTGAAGAGCATGAAGATTTTCCTGGAAAACTCCAAAACCGAAGCTGTTGCGGAAGAATCGGACTTGGGCGAAGCGGCCGATTCCGGGCCGGTCTGGGATGAGCAGGTCGCGGAGTGAATGAAAGGGATGAGTGTTTTTCTGCGGTGACCTTTGCGGAAGGAAACAATGGACTGGAAAAAGAAATTATTTTTAAAGCATACATCGCAGTTGGAGGGGTGAAAATGGAGGACTGGTGGAAACAGAGCAATCAGGATCTGAAGCCGGAAAACCCAAAATCCAACTGGGTGACCGGAAAGGACGGAAAAGAAGATGCCATTCCCCGGCAATATCTCGGAGCGAAGCCAGATGCACAATTGGATCACAAACGAAAACATCCTTGGGAGAATTGAAGAAGATTGCAGGCCGTCTTCCTCAGACCTGTATGTGATCAGCTGAATCCGTCGGCATAAAAAATGCCCGCTGATCAGATGGGAAAGCTGCCGGCAAATCGGGGAGCGCTTTGAAAAAGCCGGCAGGAACCGAAACAGAAGGGGATGGGTGCTTTCTGCGGTAACTTTTGGCCGGGGGTTCCTGGAGCGGAAGAGAAGTATCAGCACCCGACATATTCCTGTTTTAGGAGTTAGCAAAGAAGCAGACCCGTTTGATGACGGGTCTTGCTTTTTTCTGCCGGTTATTTTTTCTTCTTGACCCCTTTTCTCGCCGGTTTTCGCAATCCCCGCGGAATGTCAAACTGCCAAAAAGTGCCGCCGAATCCGCCCGTTGCCGATCTTCTGGTAAAGGTGACTCTCTGCGTGGTGGGATCCACACTGATTTGGAAACTTAAGTTGCCGGACCCTCTGGTCACCCCCCGTGGGACATCGACCCAGGTTCCTCTTACGACGTTGCCGCTTCGGATTCCGCGAAACACATTCGTAAAGTTATCCCCATCTCCGGCATTTCCCAGTCCAGTCCACCAAATGGTGTTCCCGATTTGCCGGACATAATAACGGCCGCCATCATCACAATCGTACACACCCGTCGGATTGGAGATGGTCCCTTGTGCTGCTCTCACTTTTTTCTTGGGAATCAGTTTGTTTCCGGCAATCAAACTGCTTGTGGACATGGAATCACTCCCTTTTTTCAAAGTCAATTTATCGTATGAAAAAAGAGAATGATGGTTTGTACCAAACGACCATTTCTGTTTTTTGGCACAAATATGAACGAATAAATGAATAACTCTGCTGATTTCCTGGTGTGGAAGTCTTGCTTGAAAACGGAAAAGATGCCCGCAGTACACGGGCATCTTTCTGAGAAAGCCGTTTATCTTTTTCTTTTGACTCTTCTTCTTGCCGGTCGTCTTAATCCCTGCGGAATGTCAAATTGCCAGAAGGTTGCGCCGAATCCGCCCGTTGCAGATCTTCTGGTAAAGGTGACTCTCTGTGTAGTCGGATCCAAGCTGATTTGGAAACTTAAGGTACCAGACCCGGTGTTTGTTCCCCGCGGAACATCGACCCAGGTTCCGCTGACGACGTTTCCGGTTCGGGTTCCGCGAAAGACATTCGTAAAGTTATCTCCAGTTCCTCCGTTCCCCAGTCCAGCCCACCAAATGGTGTTCCCGATTTGCCGGACATAATAACGGCCGCCGTCATCAGAGGTGTAGACACCCGTCGGATTCGCAACCGTCCCTTGTGCCGCTCTCAATTTTCTCTTCGGAACAGCTTTGCTTTCTGCGGATAATTTTTTCAACATCTCATCACTCCTTTTGAAATTTACACTCTATGATATGAAGAAAAGAGGATGATAGTTTGTGCCAAAAACCAATTCTATTTTTTTAGGCTCTCCGGATTGGTAGAGACGATGGAATGCCCCGATCTTTTACTTTCAGCACACGAATCTGCTCCAATTCCACGGGGTTGAGAGGTTGAACGTAGGCAAAGTTATGATTGGGAGGGGGGCTTGTTGCTTTCCCCAGGCCTGAAGGACGGGCGATTCTGATTTTTAAAGCCTGGACAGCCCAGTGAATTGGGTAATTGACGGACATGATTCCATCGTCCGTTCCGGCCAAAAGGACCGCGGCAGCAAAGTTGTCCCGATCCCGCAGCCAGACAGAACCGGAATCACCCGGAAGAGCGCTGGGTTTGCTCCCGGTAACAATCGTTTGGTTGCGGTAATAAAATGTGGTTTCCTCAGGCAGATAGTAGAGCACTTTGATATCGGTATGGATCGACTCAACGATTCCCCTGACCATCCCCGACGTTCTCCCTGTTTTTTTAAAGCGTTCCCCCACTTTATAACTGATCAGATGGCCCGGCAATGCCATTCGCTGACCTGATTCTCCCGAAAGGTATCTGGGGTCCAGGAGATCATTGCGATCCGGAATGGAGAGGGCAGCATCGATATAATTTACCCCGTTTCGATTGAAAGGAACATATAAAAATGCTCGTCCGATCCGATCCCTTCTGAGCTTCCCGCCATCGGAAGGTCCCGGCTGAATCGTTTCACTGAACTGATTGGTATTGTAGTGAGTGAGAACATGATTATTACTCAAAATATACAGTTGGGGGTATTTGGAAAACGCGGATACTATCACTCCGGCTGTCCCTGTCCCATCGGCATTGCCAATACTGGCTCCCCCGGGCACGGGACGAAGGCGGCTTTGCCAACTCGGGAGGGCGGATGATTTGCGAAATCGTGGATGATGTGTGGTGCAGCGTCCTCTTTGAATGATTCGCACAGGCACGGCGGAATTTTTTCTGATCGCTTTCATTATTGCTGATTGCAACGAAGAGTGAATGGAGGCGGATAAGTTTTTGCAGGTATATAGATTGAGACAAGCACCTTGGGAGGGAACCTTCGGATTGGCGTATCCTACTCCGATTCCTATTACTTCGGGCCGTTTCATGATCATGGGGGCAAGTCTGTTCTTGTGTATCAGTGCTTCATAAAAAGTAGCCATTTTCTCTCCCCTTTCGAGTGGATTTACCATAATTTATGATTGCGTGATTCATAAGGTTTGAGATAACACCCCAGAGGAGAAGTCCGTCCCTTTTTGAGCGTAGTTGAACCGGAGGAGGATAAGTCATATTTGGACAGCAGAGCCGATGAATTCGGACGGATCGTCATTCACCGGACACGCCCTGGAAAACTGATTGAAGGGGGTGTTTTTTGGTTGACAGGCGATGGGAAAGAGGAGATGGAAGTGTATATCTATTTAAAAAATTATGTTATGATATAATTCTAGATTTTTATTGATTGGGAATATTTACGGGCAGGAAGGTGAACCTCGGTGACCATTTATTTTTATAGAGTGAATGAACCATATGGTTGTTTCTCCAATTTTTCGGCGCATGGTTTCATGCTGGACGGAAAATGGTGGCCCACCAGTGAACATTATTTTCAAGCGCAAAAGTTTGCGGGAACCCCCTATGAAGAGGAGATTCGCCTGATAAAAAGCCCGAAGGACGCTGCGACCATGGGCCGGGATCGCCGTCTGCCCCTGCGCCAAGATTGGGAATTGGTGAAAGATGAAGTGATGCGAAAAGCGGTGTTGCAAAAGTTTAAAAGCCATCATGACATTCGGGCGATTTTGCTCTCCACCGGCAACCGGGGGATTGTGGAAAATTCACCCGTTGATTATTATTGGGGTTGCGGAGCAGACGGAAGCGGCAAAAATATGCTCGGGCAGATTTTGATGGAAGTCAGGGAAGAGTTGCGCCGGGAAGAAAATCGATCATGATCCGGGTATGTGGTCAGATATGAGACTCATACCCGGATGCCGAAATAACGCAGGAGCTCTTCATCAAACTGTTGCCGGGACGAGATGGGAAACTTTTGTTGCTGTCCGTTCCGGGTGATCGTCAAAAAGTTGGAAGTGAGGGTGATTCGGCCGTCCCTGGTGGCAATGGTGCACATCGCTCTCTGTGTGAAATTGGAAGAGGGCGAAGTTTGATGGTATTCGCACATCTCGGTGAATGCGTCCAGCTCATACGACTGGGTCGTAAACCGGAACTGTGTGGACCAATCGCCATTCTCCTGTCTTTGCAGGAGATAGTGATCCCGGATTTGGTCGGGAATGATGCGGTACCGGCCGCTGATGTCTTCCACTTCCTCACCAGTGAGCGGGAGCGGAAGCCGGCAGCTGTTCCCGAAGCCGACATCGACTAAATAGGGCTGATCCAGATGAACCAGCAGAGTCAAATGATCGAATTCCCGGCCATAAGAACCGTCCGGATTCCGCACGCGCGCAGAGATCCGTGAGGTGACAAATCCGCACTCCCGCAGCAGCCAGTCAAACAAGCCGTTCAGTTCATAGCAAAAACCGCCGCGACGTTGTTCCACGATCTTTTTGTAAAAAGCGGGCAAAGATATGCGAATGGGTCGGTTCAGCGGGATGTCCAGGTTTTCAAAGGGAACGTGTAGCAGATGATTCTCCTGAAGAAGCGACAGGAATGCCCGGTCAGGATGTTTTACGGCTTTGATCCCGATCCGTTCGAGATAAGCGGATCGTTTCATGGGAAATCAACTCCTTGGAGATCAGAGAATGTCCGGCATGCAAATGGATGCAGAGCCCCCGGGAAGAAGAGGCGATGGCGGTAACCTCAGTGAATATCCCGTTTCTTGAAGCGACCGCCCTGGATGTCGTGGATATTGCCGATCGCCAGGAATGCCTGGGGATCAATTTCTTCCACAATCGATTTCAGTTTCGCCTCTTCCAGACGGGAGATCACACAGAAGATCACTTTTTTCGCATCGCCTGTATAGGCTCCCTCGCCGCTCAAATAAGTGACCCCCCTCCCCAGCCGGTATAAAATCACTTTTCCCAGCTCTTCCGGATAGTCGCTGATAATCCAGACCGATTTGGTTTCATTAAAGCCTTCAATGGTAATGTCAATCGTTTTGAAGGCGATAAAATAAGCCATCAAGGAGTACATCGCCCGGTCCCACCCGAAGACGAATCCGGCGCTCCCGAGAATGAACAGGTTGAAGAACATCACTGTTTGGCCGACAGACAGTGGAATTCGCTTGTTGAATAAAATAGCCAGAATTTCCGTCCCGTCCAAAGAGCCGCCATAGCGGATCACCATGCCCACACCGGCTCCGAGGATGATTCCTCCGAATACCGCGGCCAGCAACGGATCTTTGGTCAGTCCGGGAACGGGATGAAGCAGGTTGGTTCCGACTGACATTGCGACGACGCCGATTAACGTGGAAATGGCAAACGTTTTTCCGATTTGTTTATAGCCGAGAAAGAAAAACGGAAGATTGAGAGTGAAGAGCAAAACACCCAAATTAAGTCCGGTGAGGTGTGACAGAATAATCGAGATGCCGGTAATCCCGCCGTCAATGACGTGGTTGGGCACCAGAAAAATTTCCAATCCGACAGAGACAAGAGCAGCGCCTGCCAAAATCAAGATAATCCGCTTTACCATGTTGGCAAAGGGCAGTTTTTTATGCTCTTTTTTTGCGGGTTCCAATTGTTTGGCTACAGCTTCCATCTTTTGCTCCTTTCCGTGAAAGTTTGTTTTTTTCAATTATCGCGTGTGGTGGGGCGAAGCAGCGTTTTCTGCCTTGTTGATGATTGACGAAAGTCAGGCAACCTGCTTCACCCTTTCTTAAGTGTAATTCAGGGAAATTCCCGTTATTTTGCCTCCAGCCGGGTTGCCGGTTTGGATTCCCATTCCAACTTGATGCCTCTGGAAATGAAAATCCCTGCTGCCGATACTGCCAGCAAAATGACGAACAATGATGCTTGGCCCACCAACAGACTGACCAGAGTCGATGATATCATACTGCCAAAATAACGGAACGTGGAAAAAATGCCTGAGGCCGTCCCCGACAATTCTTTGCTCACCGATTGCAGAGATGCCGTCTGCATGGCGGAGTTGCCGAGTCCGCCGGCCAATCCCCCCGCGATCAAGGCGAAGAGGAGATAAGGGATTGACGTTGATAGATGAAGGAACCAATAAAGCGCGCTGGCAAACACGGAGATTGCAAAGGTCAGTGCGATCATCTTGCGGTTCCCCCACCGGGCTGTCAGCTGTCCGCCGATCCATCCCGCGGCAGACATGGAAATGGAGAAAACAAACATGACCAGTCCCACCTTCTGGGTTGAGAGGTGGTAGTGGGATTCCAGAATGAGGGGCATGGCCAATAAAGTGGCGTACATCACAAAATTGCTGAGCAAAATGGAAAGATTGGCACTGGTGAACGTGCTGTCTTTAAACAGTGAAAACTGAATCAAAGGATAGGGGGCATGCAGCTCCCGATATACGAATAAAGCGGCGAAGATGGCGAACAGAACCCCCAGCACGATATAGCCCGGAACCGTTTGCGGATGAGTCAGCAAAATCAACATGGCAAAACTGACGGCCAGATAAAGGGAACCGGGCCAGTCGAGTTCTGCTTTTTTGCGCACCTCGCTTTTCGGCAGAACGAACCATGTGGTGGCGATGGCGAAGATGAGAAAAGGCACATTGACCCAAAAAATCGACTTCCACCCCCACAAGCTGATCAGGGTGGAACCCAGCAACGGTCCGATCGCCGCCCCCAGCCCCATGCCCATTCCAAACAGCCCGAACACTTTGGCCATGCGCTCTTTGGATACGGCATGGCGAATGATGGCGCTGGCATTTGGAGTGGCCAGTGCGCCGCCGATTGCCTGAATCGATCGGAAAGCGATCAGCCAGGGCAGGTTGAACGAAAAGGCACAGGCGATGGAACCGAAAAACAACAGGGCGAGTCCCCACATGTAGATGCGGCGGTTACCGTAGAGATCACCCAGCTTCCCGGCGATCGGCTGGGTCACGGCCATAACGATCAGGTAAATGGTGACCACCCAGGAGATGGAGGTTAAACTCTCATGAAAAAAGGCGGAGATGGCCGACAAACCGACGGCGATCATGGTGGAATTGATGGGGACCATAATCGTCCCCACCAACAACGATACAATTAAAAGGAGTTCCTTGCCCTTAGTCATGGATCGTCACCGTCCCGCTGCTTCCATCAACGGTGACCGTATCGCCGTCTTTCAGCTTTGAGGTCGCGTTCCGGGTACCGACGACAGCAGGCAGGTTGTATTCACGGGCAATGATTCCCGAATGGGAGAGGATGCCCCCTGCATCGGTGACAACAGCCGCCGCCACCGTAAAGAGGATGGTCCATGTCGGCGTTGTCGTTTTGCAGACAAGGATTTCCCCTTTTTTCAGTCTGCCAAACTCTGCTTCACTGCGGATCACCCTCACCTTGCCGGTAAAAGTGCCCGGAGATGCGGCAAACCCTTTGAGTTCCCGGTCTTCATCTTTTTCTTCCACATTGCGCAAACCATGGACTTGGGCAATTTGCGGATTGGACAACAATTCAGGCGAAGGTTTGCCGAAATGGGTCGGAATGATCCGATTTTGGTTCCTTGCAAATTCCGCTTTGCGCTCTGCAATCAATCCTGAAGAATCCTGCGGTTTTTCCATTAATTTCAGCAATTCATCATAGTAGAGGAAGAAAATATCTTCTTTTTCGTTTATCACTCCGTGCCTGGTGAGGGTATTGCCCACGTTCAGCAGGAACAGGCGTGATTTGGCGGAGAGCATGGCATCGATGTAAAAGTGGTGGTCATCGCGGATCGTCGCCGCGTCCAGCGCCCATTGGTAGACCTCCATAAACCGGCTTTTCAGCTCGCTCTCCGGCAAAGAGTCGAGAAATGCTTCGTATTTTTGAGTGCGTGACTTCACGATCCGGGCATGCTCATCTGCAAAATGATATCCGTTTTGCAAATAGGTTTGAATACGGCTCAGTGGGAGTGACAGGTCTTCAATCCAGGTTTTCCCCAGGAATTCATGGGTATTGTCTTTGCGGTATCCGTATGTTTCCAGCATCCGTTGCAGTTCGCGCAAAAAGCGTTGGCCGGCATCGCTTCTGGCGAGTCGTTCCGTAACCCGGTCTGCTGTCTCTTCCTGCAAAGCTGCCAACACTTCTGGATCCTGTTTTGCCTGCTCTGCCAGTTTCCAAAGCTCCCGGTCGGTTTCCAGCGATTTGTTCATGACACCAACCAGTAATTCTTGAAGGAAAATGGGATCCTTTTTCCCGGTCAATTGTTGATAAAGGTTCTCCAACATCCTGTTTACGGCTGAGGGTGGTGCGACCACTTCAAAGTGCACTTCCCAGGCTTTTTGGTAAAAGCGGAACAGATCGGCCACTTTTTCCCGTGCTTCATCCAGTTCCAGCTCTCTGTGGCTGTCCTGATCCAATTGACGGTAAATCGGCATCAGTACCTGATTGACCCGGTCAGCCAGATACTGTTTGACATTGGGGAGCAACGGACGGACGATTTCCTGATGTTGAGCCAAACGTTCTTTTATGTTGCCGCGGAACGGTTCAATCGACATGTAGATGTGACTCAGATGCGATTTGATGCGGCTTTTGCCGACCGGAAACTTAAACTTGCTAAAGCCGGCATGAAATCCGTGGACAAAGGCGGGAACCATGAAAGAAGTGAAAAGCGGGCTTTTTGGGCCATCAAAGTGGGTTTCATCATAAAACCAGAACTGATCTTTTTTGTCCTCTTCGTTCAGCAGAATCGACCATTGGAAATCGGAGATGGCCGTGGTGATCGGCCGGGCCTGGAGCAGGTAAATCTTGCCCTGTTCGATGCCAAATTCCAAATCGACCGGGTGCTGATAAATTTCTTCCACCCTCCGGGCGATGTCAGCCAGTGACCGCACTTGGGCATCGGTCAGGCAAAACTGCTGCCGTTCCGTTTCCGTTGTCTCCACCGTCCGGGTTCCTGAGGGGCCGGCGAGAATTTTCACTTCTTTCAACCCCGGCTCTTTTTTCAGGTTGCCGCTTTTTTTATCGATCACGAACTGATCGGGGGTCGCCATTCCGGACACGATCGCCTCACCCAGACCGTAGCTGGCGTTGATCACCACTTCATGCGGATTCTTGCTGATGGGATTGGCTGTGAAGATGACACCGGAGACATCAGAATACACCAGACCCTGTACCACGACGCCCATCGCCAGATCGGAGAGGGAGATGTTCATTTTCTTCAGATAGGAAAGAACCTGTTCTGAAAACATGGATGCCCAGCAATGCCGCAATTTGTTCAGTAGGTCTTCAAATGCCGTTACATTGAGAAAGGTTTCGTACTGTCCGGCAAATGAGGCATCTTCCAGATCCTCTGCCGCGGAAGAGGAACGCACGGCCACTGCGGCAAACGATTTCCGCAAATGCTCAAACCGGGCTTTGATCTCCTCTTTTACTTCATCGGGAATCACGGCTGTCGTCAGCTTCTCTGACAGACCCTGCGCATCATCCAGGCTGATTCGGTTGGCGGCGAGCGTACGCGAAAGTGCCTCTGCAGTGACCACGAAACCATCGGGAACCGGCAACTGGTGGTTTGCCAGGATGGACAGGTTTTTCGCTTTTGCCCCTGTTGCGCCCTCATATTGGAGTGCAGTTTCAAACGGGATGGTGAACATCAACACATCTCCCCTTTTTTCTCTCTGTGGTTTACGTTCAGGTCCCTAAGCTTTCAGGCCACGGGCGAAAATGCGAACGGCCTGCAAGATGAACTCACTTTCATCCAGTTGGCTGAGTAGATCATTGATTCCCAAAACAGCGTTCAAATTCATATAGAGAAACCCGACCGCGGGCACTTCCGGGTTGACGTCGATCATTTGTCCGCGCGCTTGCATTTCCCGGAAATATTCAACGAGATGATTTTTCAGGCTAACGGGGTTTTTATACATCACTTTTTCCTTGAGATGGGGAAAATGTTTGCTTTCTTTGTACAAGACGGTAAATGCCTTTTTGTTTTGCCTGATGAGTGACTGGTACAGTTGTGCGATCAGAAGAAGATCGGCTTCGAGATTCCAGGAGATCTGTTTCTCCACCGTTTGCCAAAGGGGCACGATAATGGAAAAGCGCTCAACGGCCGCCTCCAAGAGGTTCATTTTGGAGCCGAAATGACGGAACAATGTCATTTCACTGACATTTGCTGCCTTGGCAATTTCTTTGGTGGTGACCGCTTGATAGCCTTTTTCCGCCATCAGCTCAATGGCCGCTGTCAGGATTTTCTCTTCCGTCGTCGTCATCGGTGTTTGTAACATCCTCCTTGACAAAGCCTGGATGTTAGTGAGCACTAACTAACAAATTAATTATATAACTTTATTTAACTTTATGTCAATATTTAGTTAATAAATGATTGATTTTTTGTGAATAACACATAAGAGTATTGATGAGTTGCGATCGGAGAACGCACGACCCGATATGGGGGGGAGACCGGGAAAAATGATTTCATCCGGTTACACATTAAAAATGAAGAACAGGACAAAATATTTTAATCTGAAATATTAGTCTATTCAAACGGTCTTTTCATTGCTATACTACAAATAGCAGATGGTTTCTTAATTTTATTTAGTTTCAGTATGTTAATACAACTCTGGATCCAGAGGGGGGCTTGGGCTTGAAATTAAATGGTCGCGCCTTGTTCTCTTGTCTGATGGCAGGCATGTTGCTCGTTCTCATGACGGGATGCAGTTCCGATTCGGCTTCTTCGGGATCCAATGCCGCCAATAAAAATCAGGTGGAAATCTTCAGTTGGTGGACAGGAGCCGGTGAAGAAGACGGTTTGAAGGCACTGATCGCCCTTTTCAAAAAGAAGAATCCCGAAATTGAGGTCATTAATGCCGCGGTCGCCGGCGGGGCGGGAACCAATGCCAAAACCGTGCTGGCGACGCGGATGCAGGGAAACGACCCGCCAGATACTTTCCAGGTTCACGGCGGTGCTGAGCTGAACGACAGCTGGGTGGCAGCGGACAAAATGGAACCGCTTAACGATTTTTATGCAGAGCAAGGTTGGAAGGACAAATTCCCCAAGGCGTTGATTGATCTGGTGAGCAAAGACGGAAAGATTTATTCGGTTCCGGTCGATATTCACCGGGGAAATGTCCTCTGGTACAACAAGAAGATCTTTGACCAATACGGTCTGAAACCGCCGGCGACGTTTGATGAGTTCTTCAAGGTGGCGGATACGCTGAAATCCAAGGGAGTGACTCCGCTTTCTCTCGGGGATAAGGAACCGTGGACAGCAACGCAGCTTTTTGAAAATATTCTGCTGGGGAAACTGGGGCCTGACGATTACGACAAGTTGTGGAAAGGGCAGGTATCTTTTGATGACCCGCGTGTAAAAGATTCCCTCGTTACCTTTAAAAAGATGCTTTCGTATACCAATCAGGATCATGCGGCCAGAAACTGGCAGGATGCCACGCAATTGGTGGGCAAAGGCGAAGCAGCGATGAATGTGATGGGGGATTGGGCCAAAGGCTACCTGACGAATGACCTGAAATTGAAGCCAAACCAGGATTTCGCCTGGGCTCCGTTCCCGGGTACGGATAAAACGTTCGTCGTTATAACGGACACGTTTGGATTGCCCAAAGGGATCAAACATCCCGAGGCGACAAGGAAATTTTTGGCCGTGCTGGGTTCGGTTGAAGGGCAGGATGCCTTTAATCCGCTGAAAGGATCGATTCCCGCCCGGCTGGATGCGGACCCGGGCAAGTATGATGTCTACGGAAAACAAACAATGCAGGATTTTCGCTCGTCCACTCTGGTTCCGAGTCTCGCCCACGGTTCGGCCGCTCCGGAAGGCTTTGTGACGCAGTTTAACCAAATCATCAATACATTTGTCACCCAAGGGAATGTCGATCAGGCGATCCAGATGATGAAACAAGATGCAACGGCAAATCTGGCGACAAAATAACAAGATCGTTTCAGGTGGCAGTTGGTTCTGCCGCCTGATCTTTTTCAAAGGAGGCGATCGCTTTGGCCGAAGCACAAACGGTTTCGACAGTGAAGAAAGGGCGGCACAGGGAGAAATGGATTTCCTTTTTGTTTGTGCTCCCTTCGCTGATCGCGATTTTTGTCTTTGTCTATGGATTTATCGCGTGGACCGGTTATATTTCCCTTACGAAATGGAATACGTTCCTCAAGGATCTCAGTTTTGCCGGCTTAGCCAATTACCGCTTTCTGTTTGCCGATTTTCGCTTTCAGTCTGATCTGCGGAATACGGTTGTGTTTACCCTTCTGTTTATGGCCGTCTGCATTTGCCTGGGCCTGTTTTTGGCGGTATTGCTTGATCGCAAGCGAAAAGGGGAAACCCTGTTTCGCAATATCTTTCTGTTTCCGATGGCCTTGTCTTTTATCGTGACAGGGGTTGTATGGCAATGGATTTTCAACCCCAGCACCGGCATCAACCTGATTTTGAAACAGTTGGGCGTCGATGATCCGCCGCTTTGGTACGTGCAGACAAAAGTGGTCCCCGATCTGCATCTCGGCCAGCTTCACGCCGGTCTGCCCCTGGCGCTGATCGCAGTCATTATTGCGGCGGCCTGGCAATTGTCCGGGTTTACCATGGCGATGTTTTTATCTGGATTGCGCTCGATTTCTGATGAACTGAAAGAGGCTGCGCGAGTGGACGGAGCAACGGAATGGCAGGTTTTCCGCTATATCCTGTTACCGGCTTTAAAACCAATCACATTCAGTGCCATCATTATTCTGGGGCACATATCCCTGAAAATTTTCGATCTGGTTTATGCCATGACGGGACCTGGTGCCGCCTTTGTCACTGACATGCCCGGGCTATATATGGTGGAGACGACATTCAAAGGAAGTCATTATGCGCAAGGAGCGGCGATCGCCGTAATCATGCTGGTTCTCGTTTCCCTTCTGATTATTCCCTATCTGGTTCTTACCTTTCGGAAGGAGGAGAGCTTGTGATCCGAAACCGCATCGCCCCATTTTTCAGCAACGGTATTCTCATTTTGCTCTCAGTCTTTTTTCTGCTGCCTGTCTATGTGATGGTGACGACCAGTCTCAAGCCGGTCAGTGAAGCGACGCTGGCTCAGATGTGGGAACTGCCCTCGAGAATCGACCTGACCAGTTACGGGATCGCGTTTGAAAAATTGGAGCCCCATTTGCTCAACACGCTTTACCTGGTCATTCCGGCCACGATCTTGTCGGCACTGCTCGGATCGCTCAACGGATATATCCTGTCCAAATGGCAGTTTACCGGTTCCAACACGCTGTTTGCGCTCATCTTGTTCGGAATGTTTATTCCTTATCAAAGCATTTTGATCCCCTTGATCCAATTTTTGCAGAAAATCCAGCTTTACAATACCATTCCGGGATTGATCCTTGTCCATGTCGTATACGGCATCCCCATCACGACGCTTATTTTTCGCAATTTCTATGCCAATATCCCAAGGGAGGTGGTCGAAGCGGCCCAACTTGACGGAAACGGCATTTGGGGCATTTACCGGCGGATCATTCTCCCGTTGTCCATTTCCGGATTCGTGGTTGTCGGCATCTGGCAATTTACGCAGATTTGGAACGAATTCCTGTTTGCGATCACCATCACCAACACTTCACAGCAGCCGATCATGGTGGCGTTGCAAAATCTTTCCGGAAGCCAGATCGTCCAGTGGAATATCCAGATGGCCGGGGCGCTGATGGCCGCGCTCCCGACGCTGCTCGTTTATATTTTTCTCGGCAAATACTTTATCCGCGGTTTGTTGGCCGGATCGCTCAAAGGGTAAAGAAAAGACACCGCTTGCTTCAGTCTGCGGTGTCTTTTTTTGTCGATCATCCCACATTTGTACAAAGCGATTTACAATATTTGTGATGGAAACGGTTACAAAAACGAAAATTCTCTGTTTATACTAAAGGAAAGAAGGGGATGGGTCATGCTACTGGATGAACGCTGCCTGAAACTGCTTCAGGAGATCGTGACGAGACCGGACAGTTCATGGAATCAATTGCAACAGAATCTTCGTCTGTCGCGCAGACAACTCGCTTATGCTCTGGACAAGATCAATGCCTGGCTGACCTGTGAAAAGCTGCCGGAAATCGAATACCGACGCCGGGAGGGATTCGTGTTTCCACCGGTGTTGAAGGAAAAAGTGCAAAGCATGCTTTCACCGGTTCAGAGAGAAGAGTATGTTTGGTCAAGCAGGGAGAGAGCCCGGTTGATCCTGTTGTCGCTTCTCACCACCAAGGAAACTTGGTCGCTGATTCATGCCAGCAGTTTTCTGCAAGTGAGCCGCAACACGGCTTTGTCCGATATCAAAGAAGCAAAACGGATCGCCGCTCAGGCGGGTGTCGATCTGATCTATTCAAGGATGGAGGGCTACCTTCTGACCGGACCGGAGTGGCAGCAGCGCAAACTGATGCGATGGCTGGTTTTGCATGCATTGGAGCAAAAAAATGGAGAAGTTTTGCTGACAAAAGTGTTGGAGCAAGACCGGGAAGTTCCGTATTCCGGTGTGCGATCCTGTTTGGAGAGAGTGGAACGCGATCTGCAAGTTCGCTATACGGATGAGCATTTGCTGCAACTCACCTATATGCTTCAGTTTTTGGGGAAGCGGCTGGAACGGAAATGCCTGATCTGCTGGGATGAGGCGGAATGGGAGGAAATTGCCCGGACTGAAGAATACCGGGTGAGCCGGCATCTTCTCGGTGAATTGGCACCGGACGGGCTGTCGGAAGAAGCCTTCCGAACCGAACAAGCCTATATCGCCTTCCAATTGCTCGTGACCAATGTTTTTTCCCAAAAGGAAAAACCGATGCAAGAGATCGCCGCAGCCATGGTCGGGGAATTTGAACGTATCGCATGTATCAGTCTGGCCGAGAAAGATCACCTGGCTTCGCTGATCGCGATGCATCTGTATTCGGCTTATTACCGGATCAAATACGATCTCGAAATGCAAAATCCCCTGCTTGATGTGATTTTGCGCGAAAACGAAGCATTGCACTATTTGGTGAAAAAATGCGTGATTCCTTTTCAAAACCGGGTGGGCAAGCCCGTTCCCGAAGGAGAAATGGCTTATTTTACCATGCATTTTGGCGGATGGCTGAGGCGACAGGGGCTTGAACTGACCAGCAGGCCCAAAGCGGTGGTGGTGTGTCCCAACGGTATTGCTATTTCCAATTTGCTGACGCATGTGCTGCGTGAACTCTTTCCGGATATTCTGTTTCTCGATGTCCTGACTGTAAGGCAGTTTTTTTCCGGACGAATCAAGTGTGACATCGTTTTTTCCACCGTCTATTTGCGAACCGATTGCAAGTTTTTTATTGTGAAACCGATTTTGAGCTGGGAAGAGAAGGCCCGGTTGCGTAGCGAAGTATCGAGAGAAATTTATGGCTTTCCTGCAAACCGGGAGCAATTGGTTAAGGTTATGGATGTGATAGAGCAGTATGCCGATATCCATGACCGGGCCGGTTTGTCCAAAGCGTTGGCCTCGCTTTTTGCGCCAAACCATTTCACTCCTCCATTTAAAAAGGAGAGTAAGAAACCGATGTTGAACGAGTTAATCACAGAACAGACCATTCAGTTGCGCACGCGGGCAGCTGATTGGAAAGAGGCGATCCGCCTGGCGGCTAAGCCTCTCATCGACAGCGGTTCGATTGAAGAGCGTTATGTGACAGCCATGATTGAGTCGATTAACCAGTTGGGGCCGTATGTGGTGCTTGCGCCCAAAGTGGCGATTCCGCACGCTCGTCCCGAACATGGGGTAAACCAGTTGTCGATGAGTTTTTTGCGGTTGAGAGAAGCGGTTCTTTTTCCGCAAAATAAAGCCGTTCATTTGATCTTTGTGCTGGCCGCTGCCGACAATGAATCGCATTTGCTGGCACTGGCCCAGCTGTCGGAGCTGCTGGCAAAAGAAGAGGAAATTGAACGCCTCATTCAGGCGGAGACGACGGAAGAAGTGATGAATATGATCAATCATTACTCAAAAGGGGATATGCAAAGATGAGAATCTTGGTCGTATGCGGTAATGGACTTGGCAGCAGCTTTATTATGGAATTAAACGTGAAGAAGGCGTTGGGTGAACTGGGTAAGGAGGCGGAGGTGGAGCACACCGATTTGGCGACCGCCCGCACCGAAAAGGCGGATATCTATCTTGGGGCGCAGGACATCATCTCCCAGTTGGACGACGGCACGCGCACGATTGTGGCGTTGGAAAATGTGATGAATCTCGAGGAGATCAAAGAGAAGCTCGCCTCGCACCTATGAGTAGAGCTGTCCGATCCAAATAAAGGAAGTTGGGGATGAAAATGAAGTTTTTGCAAGTGATCGTTGATATCCTGGGAACCCCTTCAATTCTGGTAGGGATTTTTGCTCTGATCGGCCTGCTCCTGCAGAAGAAAGGGCTGGCGCAAATCATTTCGGGAACGCTGAAGACCGTTCTCGGGTTTATTCTGATCGGTGCCGGTGCCAATGTGATTATCGGCTCCCTCGATGTTTTTGGAAAGATGCTGAACCGCGGATTTTCCATCTCGGGCGTGATTCCCAACAACGAGGCGATTGTGGCTGTGGCGCAAAGCACATTCGGCACCTCCACCGCTTTGATCATGGTGTTCGGGATGGTGGTCAACCTCATTCTCGCCCGTTTTACGCGCTTGAAATTCGTATTCCTGACCGGGCATCACACCTTGTTCATGGCCTGCTTGCTTGCCGTCATTTTATCCACCGGGGGCTTGCACGGAGCTTTACTGGTCACCGTCGGGTCCGTGATCCTGGGGATTTTGATGGTGGTTTCCCCGGCGATCCTTCATCCTTATGTGCGGAAAATTACGGGCACGGATGATTTTGCAATCGGCCATTTCGGTTCTTTTGGCTATTTTGTCGCCGGTCTGGTGGGGCAACTGACGGGTAACAAAGAGAAGTCCACCGAATCGATCAAAGTGCCCAAACAGCTCAGCTTTTTGCGGGATACCTCTGTTGCCGTATCCTTGACGATGACGATTTTGTTTTTGATTGTCGCCCTCTTTGCCGGGCCTGCTTATATTCAAAAAGAGCTTTCCGGAGGACAAAATTATCTCGTCTATTCCATTATTCAGGCGATTACGTTTGCCGCTGGTGTTTATGTGGTTCTGGCCGGGGTGCGGATGCTCATCGCGGAGATTGTCCCGGCGTTCAAGGGGATTGCCGACAAACTGGTGCCGGATGCCAAGCCTGCCCTTGATTGTCCGACGGTGTTCCCGTTTGCGCCCAATGCGGTGATCATCGGATTTTTATCCAGCTTTGTGGCCGGACTGATCAGCATGTTCCTCTTGCCGCTGGTTGGACTGAAAGTGATCGTGCCGGGGTTGGTGCCCCATTTCTTTACCGGAGCGACTGCCGGTGTGTTCGGCAATGCGACGGGCGGACGCCGCGGGGCGATTTTCGGCGCCTTTGCCAATGGTCTCATTATCAGCTTCTTGCCTGCCCTGCTGCTTCCGGCTCTCGGGGAACTCGGCTTTCAGGGAACCACATTTGGCGATGCCGATTTCGGCGTGGTCGGTCTCATCCTCAGCCAGATCATGAAACTGTTCTGAATCAAAGAAAAAGGAGCCCCCAGGCGCAGATGGCCCTGGGGGATTTTCTATTCAAACGGAAAGCGGACGAAGGGATTGCTTGAGGCATCCCTGCCGCTGCGGGAATGTTCGGGCCTATGAAGCAGGCCTTCACTTGGAGTAATTGTAGTTTTTCATGCCAAAGGCGGCATTTAGCTGTCCCTCGATCATTTTGTGCCGGAGTTTGGGATCTTTTAACTTTTTTTCTTCCATTTTTCTGATCTCATGAGATTGCCAGCCGTCTTCCATTTTATTTGCGATATCCATTAATTTTTCGACGTCGGAAAAGGAGTATTTACGTGTGCCGCCTTTGGTTCTCTCCGGAAAAATCAGCTGTCGTTCCTCATAGTAACGGATTTGCCGGATGGATAACCCGGTTAATTCACTGACGGTTCCGATATTGATCACTTTTCGGTCTTTTAATGACACGGTATCCGCCCCCTTTATGTCATGATTTTAGCAGCTTTTTTGACATTTTTCTAAATGGTTGTCAGATTATCTTACGTAAAATTTGAGGGAGTCGGGAGAAATCTTGTCATAAAATGTCGCGTAATTGTGGCGGATGCAGGTGGAAGTATGAAATACTTGGAAGGGGGGCTCGAAGGGCCATGGGCAGCGATGGGATCAACTTGCCCGCCTTGTTGCTGACGGTTTTTACGCGTCTCCTTTTTCATTTTGCGAATCTTTTTAAAGGGGATGACTTACATGAAAGAACTTCGCTTCCAGTGCAAAATTCCATCCCGCATTCCGTTGGAAAAAATGATTCAATTTGTGCAGAAGATTGATCAATTTGACAGTGTCATTTTAATCCAATCACAGCATACCACGATCAACGGAAGAAGTTTGCTCGGCATGTGCATATTGGCCACCGGTTTGGTCAACAGTCAGGTGACCTTGCTCATTTCCGGACCGGATGCTCAAATGGTGTTTGAACAGATGAAGGATCTCCTGTTTGAAAGAGCCGGATAATTCGGGAAAAAAGAGGATGAAGAGGCGTTGCCCGATATTTGGTGCTTTTTGAGGGGACTCGAATCAGCCTTGCGTTTCTTTTTCCCGAGCTTGCAATACCGTACAGGTGCAGTGGGAAGGCGAATAACCTTTTCTCAGTAATTGACATAATCCCGTGTTTTAAATAAAATACAGATGAAATTGAGAATCGATATCAATTCAGTGCTGGCGAAGGAAAGGGCCCGGATATGAACGCAGAGTGGGCCGCTGTCTCTTCGATTGTTCGGGAAAGAGAAACGGGAGGCTAACCGATGTCCAGGCTTTATACTGAGAATTTAAGCATAGCCTATGGCGATGAGGAGATTGTCAAAACGTTAAACCTGAACATCCCTGATCAGAAAATTACCGCGATCATCGGACCGAATGGTTGCGGGAAATCAACCCTGCTGAAGGCGATGGCCCGAATCCTCTCTCCGCGGTCGGGTGCTGTATTTCTGGACGGGAAAGAAATGATGAAGCAATCGACAAAGAAGATTGCGCAAAAAATGGCCATCTTGCCTCAGACCCTTGTTGCACCGGAGGGAATTACGGTTGCGGAATTGGTTTCCTACGGCAGGTTTCCGTATCAAAAGGGGATGGGGAGGCTGAAGGATACAGACCGGGAGGTAATTGATTGGGCGCTTCAGGTCACAGGTATTGCCGACTTCAGGGACAGGCAAGTCGATGCCCTTTCGGGAGGGCAGAGGCAAAGAGTTTGGATCGCTGTGGCATTGGCTCAGGAAACGGAGATTATTCTTCTGGATGAACCAACAACCTATCTTGATTTGTCACATCAGCTGGAGATCCTGGAGTTGCTGAAATATTTGAATGAAAAAGAAAAACGCACCATTGTGATGGTGATCCATGATCTGAATCAGGCAGCCCGTTTCGCTGATCATCTCGTGGCCATGAAAAAGGGTCGGATCATAAAGGAAGGGACTGCGCAAGAGGTGATGACTTCGGAGGTTATCAGGAGTGTCTTTAACATTGATGTTGAGATCGGACTGGACCCGAGAACTAAAAAGCCGATGTGCCTTACTTATGATTTGATCAAGAGGTTTCATTCAAAGGAAGAAATGATGATCTGAGGATTTTTCAAAATGGATTTGTTGGCCGGGGCGTGGTGTCCTTTCTGACCTCCCCGCGTCTTCCGGATTTTCAGCCCTGGGTTGTGTTGGCAGCTCACGGGCAGTTTGTGGAATCATGCATCATTTTTTATATGCTGTTGAGAATGATTTTTATTATCTTTTGTGAGGGATGAGCAGGATGTGTATTTATAAAAAACATATTTTATTCAGTTTGCTTGTTATTCTGTTGGGGTTGTTGACGGCGTGTTCCGGTGGAGCAGGCCAGACGAACCAAGCCGATTCAGATATGAAAATTTACCATTCGGATACGGGAGATGTAAAAGTGCCTGCCCATCCGAAGAGAATAGCCGTGTTGGCCGCATCCTACACCGGGAATCTGCTGAAGCTGGGAATCACCCCGATCGCGGTAAACGAATGGCCCAAGAAAAACAAATTTTATGAGGGCAAATTGGATCGCGTGGAAGTGATCGGCAATGATTCGTTGGAAAAGCTGCTGGCTCTGAATCCCGATTTGATCATTGCCTATTCTAACGATAAAAACCTCAAGAAATACGCCGAAATTGCCCCGACTGTCGCCTTTACCTATGAGAAACACAACTATCTCGAACAACATATTGAAATCGGAAAGTTGGTCGGCAAAGAAAAGGAAGCACGTGCGTGGGTGAAAGAGTGGCAAGAAAAAGCCGAAGCGGCGAAGAAAAAGGTTCATGAAGCCATCGGGGACGATGCAACGGTTACCGTGTTGGAGAGCTATGGAAAAGATGTTTACGTATATGGAAACAACTGGGCCCGCGGGACAGAGGTAATCTATCAGGCTCTGGGTCTCAAAGCTCCCAAAAAGGTGGAGCAGGATGTTTTTGGGACGGGATATAAAGCCATCTCAGCAGAGGTGCTTCCGCAGTACGCCGGAGATTACCTGTTTGTGGGAACAGGATACGGAGCAGCAGACAATTCATTTATGGAGACAGAGGTTTGGAAAAGGATTCCGGCTGTGCAAAAGAACCATGTCATTACCTTTGACTCAAACTCTTTCAATTTTAATGACCCGATTACGCTTGAAAACGAACTTGATTTTATCGTAAATGCACTGACAAAAGAGAAAAGATAGGAATTAAAAGGACTAATTCGAATGATGATGACCAAAAACAAACAGGCAACAGGTAATCGGGTTTACTCCCGACCGGCCATTGGAACATCCGTGTTGGCTTTTGGCTTGATTATTCTGGTCGGGGGGATGGTGCTCGCGATCTCAGTGGGAGCCGCCCATCTGGATTTTCTTACAGTATGGAGATCGATCTTACACTACGAACCTGCCAGGGAAGCGGATCAGATTATTGTCGGCATCCGGTTGCCAAGGGAGTTGGGAGCAGCCATTGTCGGGGCTGCCTTTGCGGTCAGCGGAGCCATCATGCAGGGAATGACGAGAAATTCCCTCGCAGATCCCGGTTTGCTTGGTTTGAACGCCGGTGCAAGCATGGCGCTCGCCTGTGCATTTGCGTTCCATTTCACGTCTGACTATTTGTCTATCATGATTGTTTCTTTTATCGGTGCCGGAATCGGAGCGGGGTTGGTATTTGGTCTGGGATCTTTACGGCCGGGAGGGATGTCTCCGATCCGCCTCACTCTGGCCGGTGCGGCGGTGTCGGCCTTATTGACCGCTTTGGCGGAAGGCATTGCCCTGTATTACAAACTGTCCCAAAACCTTGCTTTCTGGACGGCCGGAGGAGTTTCCGGGACAAACTGGCTTCAATTAAAACTTGTTTTTCCGGCCATTGTTGTCGGCATGGTGATGGCTGTCATGCTTTCCAAAGGATTGACCGTCCTCAGCTTCGGGGAAGAAATGGCCAAAGGGTTGGGGCAGCGTACTGTATGGACAAAGGCAGTCCTGACGGTTGCTGTGCTGATTCTGGCCGGTGCCGCGGTTTCGCTGGCTGGTCCCGTTTCTTTTGTCGGATTGATCGCTCCGCATATCGTCCGTTATCTGGTTGGAACTGATTATCGCTGGATTATCCCGTGTTCAGCCGTGTTTGGGAGTATCTTCATGGTGCTGGCCGACACAGCGGCGAGAATGGTCAATGCTCCGTACGAGACACCGGTAGGCGCCATCGTATCCATCATCGGCGTTCCTTTCTTCCTTTATCTCGCACGAAAGGGAGGAAGAACATGAACATGATCCGTTTCGACCCGCTTAAGAAGGTTCGCTTTACCCTGATCGCCGCATTGGTTTTGCTTCTGGCATTGATTGTGATCAGCATGGCCACCGGATATGTCTCTTTGTCCCCTGCCCAATTGGTGCGAACGATTTTCGGGCAGGGAACGGCCAGGGAAAATTTGATTTTGTATGATTTCCGGCTTCCGAGAATCATTATAACCGTGTTGGCCGGGATGGGGCTGGCTGTTTCCGGCTCGATTCTGCAAAGCATTACCCGAAACCCTCTTTCCGATCCGGGTATTTTGGGAATCAATGCAGGTTCAGGGCTCATGGTTGTTTTTTATGTCATGTTTTTTACAGCGGAAGCGAACCGCTCTTTATTCGCACTCCCCCTGTTTGCGTTGACAGGAGGGATATTAACGGCTGGTTTCATATATATTATGGCTTATAAAAGAGGGGAGGGGGTTGACCCGAATCGGCTCGTTTTAACGGGTGTCGGAATCGCGGCGGCTCTGTACGGGGCTGTTTTGATCCTGACCACCCGTTTGCAACGGGAGCAATATGATTTCTTTGCCAACTGGATGGCAGGGAGAATTTGGGGGGATGATTGGATCTTTGTTCTTGCTTTGCTTCCCTGGATTCTTTTGCTCGTCCCGTTGGCTTTGGCAAAGTCGAATTTACTCAACATCTTGAATTTGCATGAGCATCTCTCTGTCGGTTTGGGCGTTCGGGTGGAAAGAGACAGACGGCTCCTTATTCTGATCGCGGTCGCCCTTTCTTCGGCTTCTGTATCCGTAAGCGGGGGTATTCCGTTCATTGGGCTTATGGCTCCGCATATCGCCAGGGCCTTGGTCGGACCGCGACATCAACGCTTTCTTCCGTTTGCGGCGATGATCGGGGCCATTTTGCTCCTTGCCGCGGACACCATCGGCAGGGTTATACTGGACCCGAGCGGGATTCCGGCCGGAATCGTCGTAACCATCATCGGCGCCCCCTACTTTATGTACTTAATGGCCAAAAAGTAGTATCACCATCGTTGTTTTTGCCCCGGTAACCCGGGGCTTTTTCTTTGTAAATGTGCGGATGATTGGATCGCGGGCACATTTCTCTTCCGATGTTGCTCAGGTGATCAGTCCCGGGTTGGTTCTGGATATCGTTTTGACGGGAAAAAATTTTTTTGGATTGATCGAACCAAAAGCCGGTTTGCCCCGACTCACTATATGAATGAACGGGGAGGTGGTGGGGATGGGTTTTCCGGGAAACGCGTAGGAGAAAATGCGGACACACTGGCAGAGCAGTGGCTAAAGGCGATGGCGATGGGAGACCAGAGGGCGTTTGCGGCACTGTATCAGGAGTTTGCCCCGCGCCTCTACGGTTATCTGCGGGTACAGATAAATCATGATGCCGACATTCAGGATTTGATGCAGGATATTTTTGTGGCCATCTGGAAAAGTTCCGCCCGCTATAACGGAGAGGCGAAAGTGGCGACATGGATTTTTGCGATTGCCCGGCATAAGCTGCTTGATTGGCTGCGGTCCCGTCGCCGGTATTCGCAATTGGAAAGCCTGGAGGAGATCGGCGAATTCCGAAGCGGTTCAGAACCGGATATTGCGGATCAGGTGGTGACCGAACTCTCCGTCGCTGACGCCCTTGCAGCCTTGCCACCGCACCATGCCGAGCTTTTTTACCTCGTCTTTGTCGAAGGAATGAGTTATAAAGAAATTAGTGTATGCTGGGTATTCCAGAAGGGACAGTAAAAAGCCGGATGCATCAGGCGAAGGGCCGGATGCGGCAACAATTGCGCAAAGGAGGGACTGATGATGAGCGAACCGTGTAAAACCGTGCAGGAATTGCTGCCCTGGTTATTGACTGAGACGCTGTCGAGCGCCGAAATCGTGTCCACCCTCAACCATGTTAAAGAATGTGATGCATGCAAGCGGGAACTTGCCTTTCTCGTTGCCGTAAAAAACAGCGCTGTTTCCGTGTGGGGCTCACAGCCTGATCCTGCGTTTCGTGATCAGCTTTGGGCGCGCATCCAGGCAGCCCAGTTTCAAGCACCGCGGCGGCGTACCGGTTGGATCAGGAATATCCCGGCTGCGCTCAGTCAGGCAGTTTCTCCCTTTCTCCTCGGACGGGATGCAGTCCGGTTTGCCTTCAGGTCGCTGTCGGCTGGCTTTACGAAGATTTTTGCAGCGCTCATTCCGTGACGCTGAGCTTCTGTTTCATCATTTCAATTCAATTAAAGGAGAGATGGGATTATGGAATTCAGACCGGGTCCTTCTGCGAAAGAAATCTCTGAAATTCTTGAGGTTATGGCCAAAAAAGCCCCGGAATTGCTTGAGGTTGTGTCAAATAAAGTTCCGGAGGTATTTACAAAGCTGTTTGACATTCTCTATTCCGAAGATTCTGCCCGTGAGATGGGCAAAGCGATCGGAAGCTTGTACAAGGAATTGATTGATGCGGGAATTCCTCAGGATGCCGCTCTTAAAATGACATCCGATTACATGTTTTCACTGAAAGATTTGGTTCGCAATTTTTCCTCCGGAAACAAGCAATTTTATTTCCCGCAAAAAGACTGGAGAGATTGGGGCCGGAGACCGCCTTTCGGTCCGCATGACAGACCGCCGTTTAACCCGCCCAATCATAAACCCTCTGACCAATAACGGAGGCAGGGGCAATGGGGTATCTTCATCTCATTGGGCGAACGGCGGCCGGACTGACCAAATTCAGCTCGGCTTATATCCGGTGCAGTCTCGGCAAACGGACCGCCATCAAACGGTTTGAGCAGGAATTGATCCAATCCGGCCTCCCGCTGCCTGTCGTAAAACAACTGACAGAAGAGTATGCGGATATGGTCAATTTAAATCCAATCGACTATGCCAAAATATGGCGAAAACAAAAATAGTTTGATATAAAGGCCGTCGGGAGTGCTCCTGGCGGCCGTTTTTTCGTAAACGGGTTCAGGTGTTTTATTTGATATTAAGATAGTTTTATTGGATAATTGTATTGGTAATGCAGTCTTCATGATTATTTGCAGTAAAAGTAAAATGAATGGAGGTTCACTTCGGAGCGAAGATGAACCTTTTTCTTGGGTTCCAGGGGTGTTGTTCGATGGTATAATCGTGCCCCGATGCGCCCGATGAAAATCAGGCACCCGATAACCTCTACCCGGGAGATGTTTGTCCTTATGATATCAGCTTTTTTGATCGGTCTGGTAAAAATTATCCTAGTCAACATTGTATTAAGCGGAGACAATGCAGTCGTGATTGCCATGGCCAGCCGGGGATTGAAACCCGAGTTGCGCAAAAAGGCAGTGTTTTGGGGGAGTTTTGGAGCGATCGGGCTCAGAGTTGTCCTTACGTTTATCGCCGCCTGGATGTTCAGAATTCCATTGGTTCAGTTCGTGGGGAGTTTGATTCTCGTCTGGATCGCCATCAAATTATTAAAGGGTGAGGATGATGCTCACGAGATCCAGGGCAGTTCGCGTTTGCTGGAAGCGTTCAGGACAATTTTAATCGCGGATCTGGTCATGAGTTTGGACAATGTGGTGGCTGTCGCAGGAGCGGCCGAAGGAAATATGGTCTTGATCATAATCGGCCTTGCGCTGAGCATTCCGCTCATCATTTGGGGGAGCCAGCTCATCATGAAACTGATGGAACGCTTCCCGGTCATTATCATTGTCGGGGGAGGATTGTTGGGGTACACCGCAGGGGAAATGATGGCGGAAGACAAAATCTTCCGGCGCCTGGTTGTCGATTCCTTTCCCGCTTTTGATGACTTTTTGCCGGTTTGTCTCACTGTATTGGTCATTGTGATTGGACTGCTCTGGAAAGTGAGGAGCAGCGAAACGAATCCTTCGGATTGCAGATGACGGCAGACGGGAGCAGGCATAGAAGATCACTGCTGGAGACAGCTGAGATTTTCTATGCTTGTTTTTTTATGAAGAGAAGAATCCCGTTGGCCGGGAGCGATCTGCCCCACAGGGAAACGAACCGGGCCAAGGGATTCACGGCAGGATCATAAAGTGGAAAAGAGATCAATCAAGCGCATGAAGGACAGATGGTCCCCGAAATAGCGGGAAGCGATAAAGAGGATTCCCAGCAGCAAGGAGATTAAAGGAATCATCTTATAGGAAAACTTGATCAGAGAAGCGAGCCTGAGATCATACAGCACGCGATAGACAATCTGGGCAATTCCCACTCCGCTTTTTTGCCGGTATCGCCGGTATCCCATGGCATAAAACCAGATGATATGCAGGGAGATGATGACAATCACCCACCAGGTGAGCGGTGCTCCCACCTGCTTGAACATCCAGCCGCCAATCATCGGTCCCAGGAAGAGACCGGCCTGGGCGAGGTTGCCGATTCCGTAATAGGCTCCTCGGTAGCGGTCGTCCGCCAGCTGGTCGATCATCTTGTTTGTAATCGGAAAGATGAGCATTTCACCAAAGGTGAACAATACGATGCCGATGATAAAAAAAGAAGCGTGTTTTCCGATTGCAAACGAGGCATACCCCAGCGCGAAAATAAAGCAACCCAGGATCACGCTGCTCAGAGGGTTTTTATTCTCGGCCCAGCTGGCTACCAGCCCCTGCAATAAGATGACCATCAACGCGTTAATGGCGATCAGGAGGGGATAGACATTTTCACCGTTGCTTAAAAGGCTGTAAAGATAAATGGGCAAGTTTGTTTCCATCTGTGAATAAACGATATAAAACAACAAACTGCCCATGATGTAATACCCGAGTGACCGATCCCGTGCCAGCACCCGGACAAAACTGGAAAACCGTGTCGACTCCTTTGGCCGGGACCATCTGGTCTGTTGCTGATAGTTACGCAATGTCACGATCAGGAGAAGCGTGTAAAGGGCAAAAGCGATTCCGGTGAAGAAAAAGGTATAAATCCCCACCCATTCATATAAGTAGGTTCCGAGCAGCGGACCGGTAACCATTCCGACATTGAGTGCAGTATACCGATATCCGAAAATTTTTAACCGCTTGGACTCTATCGTCAGATCGGCCATCAGCGCCTGGGATGCCGGATCAAAAAAAGAACGGCTCAGCCCATGTGCCAGGCTTAAACCGATGAAGCTGTAATAATCCCTGGCAAACATAAAACCGAAGAAGACGAAAGTCCACAAAATCATCGAAAGCCAGAGAATGAACCGCCTCCCGAAGAAATCGGAGAGAGGTCCTCCGATGAGCCCACCGATTGCGCCTCCCAAACCGGCCATTCCCAAGACGGTGCTGACCTGCAAAACTTCCAGGTGCATTTGTTTTGTAAGGTAAAAAGAGAGGAAAGGCAAACTCATAAACACAGCCATCCGCGTAAAAGCCGTCCCGAACAACAAAAACAGGACAATGGGATGCATGCGCTCCTGTTTGTATTTTTCTTTTCTGGATAAAGTGCCTGCCTGGATTCCTTCTATTCTCGCCACCCCCCTCTTTTGGAAATTCAAGCGGGTTTTGGTGAATTTATTATGGAAAAAACTGAATTCATTTTTATCATAGCGGATAGCATGAAAATGGTACAATGTATAGTTTTTGAATCATTTGCTCTTGGTGTAATTTTTAGCCCTGGTTTTAACCGGAGTAACCGGTCTTTTATCTGTGATGATGCGGAAATTGTCCGATTTTCAGATGCTGTATCCGTAACCGCGTCAATTGCATGGCCATGTATTCCGGAGGATAAGGGAGGTTGTTTCTCAACCACCAGGCAATGACGCCGAGGTAAGCGGAGGCGGCATAATGGATGAGAATTTCCTTGGGAACAGCCGGTTGTATATCATAGGCCGTACTTTGATTGAGGCGTTCATTCAAAATATCGGCAAATACATCAAGCAGGCGAAACAAAAAGCGTTGTTGTCCGTTCATGTTAAGCATGACTTTGTAAAACTGCTGGTGTTTGGCGACATGCTCAAAGACATAGACCAGATCAGGAAGAGGACGAACCACATTTCCATTGGCATCGGTGATGTTTTCACTGTCCAACCGGCATTGTTGCATCCCTTCCACCAGTTCCGCCAAAATTTCCTCGATGCTTTGCATCAAAAGATCCCCTTTATCCCGGTAATGGAGGTAAAAAGTAGCCCGGTTCAAAGTTGCTCGCCGGGTGATTTCCTGTACGCTGATCGCATCGTATCCTTTTTCCCCCATCAGTTCGATCAGGGCATTACGCAGCATTTTGCGCGTACGGACAACCCGGGGATCAAGTTTTTTCCGTTGATTTTTCATGGTCATCCCCCTGTGGAGTTTTCATGTATTTATAATCAATCATTCCCCTTTTTGTCGATTAATCAACGGGTTAGAAACAGTTTGCTTGTTGAAATATATACTACATGTATTATAATAAACGATGTGTTGATTAACAAACGTCGTGTTAATAAAGTCGGTAAATGATGGGAGATGGTTGACATGTGTGGAATTACCGGCTGGATCGATTGGGAAAATGACATTTCCGGTCAAAAGGAAATTCTGGAGAAAATGGCGGGAACGATTCAAAATCGCGGACCTGACGCAGAGGGTTTTTGGCTGTCACCCCGGGCCGGTCTGGCTCACCGCCGCCTGATCGTGATCGATCCGGAAGGTGGTCTGCAACCGATGGTGGAACGATGGGGAGACCGTCTTTTCGCGATGACATACAACGGCGAAATCTATAATTATCTTGAACTGAAAAAAGAATTGCAAGAACGTGGCCATACCTTTAAAACCAATTCGGATACCGAAGTGTTGTTGCACACCTACCTCGAATGGGGAGAAGACTGCGTACGGCACCTGAACGGGATTTTTGCCTTTGCCATCTGGGACGATGCGAACCAAAAACTGTTTTTGGCACGTGACCACCTGGGCGTGAAACCGCTGTTTTACACGGAAAAGGGAAGCATGATCCTGTTTGCGTCCGAGATCAAGGCGATCCTGGCACATCCGGAAGTGAAACCGGAATTGGATGCAGACGGATTGGCGGAGATTTTCGGAAACGGCCCGATGCGTACGCCCGGCGTGGGTGTATTCAAAGGGATCAAAGAGGTTCGCGCCGGCCATTCGATCACCTTTACCCGCGAAGGCAAACGGGTGACCCGCTACTGGCAACTGGAAAGCAAACCCCATACGGATGACGTGGAAACAACCGCAGCCAAAATTCGCGAAATCCTGGAAGATACCGTCCGTCGCCAACTCATCTCCGACATGCCGCTGGTGGCCATGCTTTCCGGCGGGCTGGATTCGAGCGGTCTGACGGCGATTGCCGGAAAGGAACTGGCGAAAGAGAATCGCACCCTGCACACGTATTCGCTCGATTTTGTCGGCAGCGATCGCGATTTCCAAACGGATTTGCTCCATCGCGATCTCGATGAACCGTGGGTAAAACGTGTTTCCGAACATGTGAAAACCGAGCACCATACGATTGTCCTCGATTCGGAGGAATTGCTTGAAAACCTGCTGGTTCCGTTAAGGGCACGTGACCTGCCGGGGATCGGGGAGATGGAAACGTCCCTCTACCTGCTCTTCCGGGAAATTAAAAAAGATGCCACGGTCGCCTTGTCCGGTGAATCGGCAGATGAAGTATTCAGCGGATATCCCTGGTTCCATCAGGATGAGTTCCTCAATGCGGGCACATTCCCGTGGCGGGTGAGCACCACCGGCTATTTGTCCAGTTTATTGTCCCAGGAAACGCTGAATTATGCCCGTCCTGACGACTATGTGCAGACGCGCTATGCAGAAGCGATTTCCGAAGTTCCGGCTTTGGAGGGAGAAGGCGATCTCGAAGCGCGGCAACGGGAAATGTCTTACCTGTTTATTACCCGGTTCCTGCCGTTTATGCTCGATCGCAAAGACCGGACCAGCATGTACACGGGCTTTGAGGTTCGCGTTCCGTTCTGTGATTATCGTTTGGTCGAGTACCTGTGGAATGTGCCCTACCGGGTGAAAACAGTCGATAACATTGAAAAAGGGATTTTGCGGCGTGCACTGAAAGGTTATCTGCCTGACGATGTGCTTTATCGCAGAAAAAGCGCCTATCCGACTGCGCAAAACCCTGTTTATTACCAAGCGATTATCCGCTGGGCCAACGATATCCTGGCTGACCATAACTCCCCGATCTACTCCCTGGTCAACAGACGAAACGTGCAGGCGTTGATCGATGGCAAAGCCGGCGTCGACGAAGGACAGATCGTCAAAGCACTGGAGTATTTGATTCAAGTGAATTCCTGGATCAAAGAATATGGCATAACCATTTCCTGATGTAATTTGAATTTCCCACTTTACCACGAAGCTACCCCTTGATAGGCCAATTCCTGTATGAATTGCAGGGATTGGCCTTTTATTTTTGATTTACCTCTTTGCATAATTGGGAATCCCTGTTACTGTAAGAGTAAGAACAAAAGTCACTTGTGTCATCCGGATAAAGGAGGAGCCATGTATTCATTTGCGAAAATCATTGCTACAACCATTTTAAAAATTTTCTATCGCATTCGTGTTGAGGGAGCAGAGAACGTTCCAGCCGAAGGAGGCTTTGTCTTGGCCTGCACCCACACGGGCTGGTTGGATATTATTGCGCTCGGTGTTTCCATTCCGAGGCCGATTCACTATATGGCAAAAATTGAATTGTTCAAGATACCGCTTGTCGCCTGGTTTTTGGGCAAATTGAACAGCTTTCCCGTCAACCGGGATCAACCCGGCCCCAGTTCCCTGAAAACGCCGATTCGCTTACTTAAAAAAGGAGAAGTGGTGGGGATTTTCCCCAGCGGTACCCGGACCAAGGAATCAGTACCTTTGAAAAGAGGGGCGGCGTACTTGGCCGACCGGGCGAAAGTGCCCATTCTCCCGGCGGTTTATGAAGGTCCGGAGTCGCTGCGGTTGGGAGATCTTTTTAAAGGGAAGACAATCGTGATTCGGTTTGGCGAATTGATCGCGCACGAACAGGAGGATGGAGACCGGCAGAAAGCTTTGCTCAATTGCTTAAATGAACGGATGGAGTTTTTAGCCGGGGAAAAAAAGTAAAAAGCACTCCCCTTTTGCGGGAAGTGCCGGGATTACACTCTTCCGTCTGCGGGAGGAGTGTTTTCTTTTGTCGGTGTGTTCTCATAGGCTGGAATTTGCAGCAGTTGATCCAGAGTGACGATTTCATATCCTTGGTTTTTCAGATATTGAATCGTTTTTCGCAGCGATTTGACGGTTGCACTGCGATCACCTCCGGCGCAATGCTCCAGGATGATGCTCCCGGGTTGCACCTCTTTGACGATCGTTTGATAAATGCCTTCCGGTGTGCGCCCTGCTTTCCAATCTTCTGTATCCACGTCCCAATCGATAATCTGGTAACCTTTGGCCAGGATTTGTTCTTTTCCGCCATGGATCGCTTCATAGGGGGGACGGAAAAAATGAACCTTGTAGCCGATGATTTTATAGATTTCTTGGTCGGCCCGTTCCAGTTCACTTTCCAGCTGTTTTTGCGTAAGCTTCGGAATCAGCGGATGATCCCATGTATGGTTTCCGATTATATGGCCCTCTGACACAATGCGTTTTAACATCTGAGGGTTTTTGTGAGCCATTTTTCCAACGACAAAAAAAGTGGCATGCACATTTTCTTCCTTTAGAATATCCAAAATTTGCGGGGTGTATTGATCATCAGGCCCGTCATCAAATGTCAGGGCGACCTTTTTTATTTTGCGCGAACTGTTAAAGATCACCGATTGATCCTTGAGGCGCGCCAGATCTTCAGATTGTTTTTGGTCCAATGTATCCGGATTGACCGGGGTGAACTCGTATTTTGGAATCGGATTGGTTACGGCCGGTTTGCTTGGTTTTTGCTGATCCGCATTTTGTTTGCTTCCGGAAGCATATTGTTTTTGATCCTGAGGATGATTCGTTTCAGCCGAAGAAGGATGTTTTTGTTGCTCATTATGTACTTGGTCCGCTTGATCAGTAGTACATCCTGACAGGAACAGGCTCATACCGAGAAAAAAGGACCCAATGGCGAGGATTCGGCGCATATAGGTTCACCTCAATGTTAGTTTGAACAATAGTTGACAAAAAAACAGAGCATAGCCCTGACGAAAATCAAAGTGATTTCCAAAAAATGATATGTCAAAGAGCAATTTAACGACCTTACTAAATGATTGTATAATGGTTGAACGAAGAAAGATGTGAATAAGAATTGAATTTTTTCACAGTCGTCGTGAAGATTTATTGGAGAACAGCCATAAACGGGAAAAGCCAGCTTTTTGAGCCCGGATCTTGCTTAAAAAAGAGAAAAATTTTTTGGGGAAAGATGCTTGACTTTCAAATGCGGATGAGTTATATTTATAACTGTCAGTTCGATTCGACGCAAAAATGCATATCGCGGGGCATTAGCTCAGCTGGGAGAGCGCTACACTGGCAGTGTAGAGGTCAGCGGTTCGAGCCCGCTATGCTCCACCAACCAAAACCCTTGAGAATTCAGGGGTTTTTCTTATTATGTAAGGCGGGGGATAGTCGAGGAGAGTGCTGATTGCAAACATTTTGCAAACATACACTCAATGGCGATTTACTTTGGAAATCTTGCTGTTTTCGAGGAACATTTTTTCGAATCGATCAACGGCTTCCTGTTGCATATTAGGGAGAACATGACTGTAAATGTCCATTGTGATTCGTGTATTTGAATGGCCTAGCCTTTCGGACACAATTTTCGGATGCTCCCCTTGTTTTAACATTAGGGTGGCATGTGTGTGCCGCAAGTCATGAAACCTAATATCAGGTAGATTGGCTTTTTTTATGATTCTGTAGAAGCTTCTTAGAAGATTTCTTGGGCTGACCGGGGTTCCGACCGATGTTGCCACAATCAGATCATTATCCTGGTAACCCGCACCTGCTAGTAATTTTTCTTGGTTCTGTATTCTTTTGTGCTTCTTTAACTCTTCGATCGTAGTAGACGGAAGGGAAACTGAACGAATGCTGCCTTTGGTTTTAGGCTCTTGTAATACTGGCTTCCCATTCACTACTACTAAATTCTTTCTTATACTTGCAGTTTTAGCCTCAAAATTGATGTCTTTCCACCGTAGCCCAAGGATTTCGCCTCTTCGTAGCCCGGTTGTGATCGCGAGAAGAAATGCTATATATAATCGATCTTTTCTTGCGTGGTCAAGGAACAAAGTGACTTCTTCAGGTTCCAATGTGATGATATCCTTTTTTCCAAGAGCTGGAGGATCAGCTAAGTCTGCAACATTTCGACTGAGCAATTGCCATTTTACTGCATGACCTAGTGCTTCTTTAAGAATTACGTGAAGGTATCTTACTGTGTGCGGTGATAAACCCCCTTCCCCATCAACCCTTCCATTTGTGAGCTTCTCATTGTAAAAGCGTTGCAAATGCATAGGTTGAAGCTGTTGTAAAGTGATCGCACCTAAAGTGGGAATAATATGTGCATTGATATAGGTTTTGTACGTTTGAAGCGTTGATGGTCTCAAAGCAGTCTTTGCGTAGTCTTCTAGCCACCGTTCCATATATTCTTTTAAGGTTGTTTTAGCAGGTTCAACAAAGGTCCCCTGCTCAAGTTCATGAATTTTTTGGATCAGTGCTTTTTCGGCTTCTTTTTTAGTTTTAAACCCGCTAAACCATTTCTGCTTCCGCTTGCCTGTTTGTGGGTCTTGTCCAATATCTAATACAAAGCACCATTTACTCCCTCTCTTACGAACATGTCCTTTCATACAGTTCCCCCTACCAATCAGATACTAAGCTCCCCTACCTATGGCTCAGACTCTTTTCACTATTTCTGTATCTTGCAAGGCACTCCCAAGAACAAAAGTGGTTTTCTGCATAGGTGTTGGGGAGCTTGGTTAGCATTGTAATCCAGTTCTCCGGTAAAACCAAGCTCTTTTTCTTTCTCTCACATTGATCACATGCATAAAGAATCATGATCGTTTCCCCGGATAGTTTTTCTTTATCTTTGCTGATAGAAATATCTATTTTGTTGACTATAAAACATCTGTTGAACCCATTCTTCGGATGTTAAGTAACTTAAATCGAAATTGAACCATTTCTTCAGTTACTTGGAAATAATCAGCCAATTCATGGAAGGTGGTAATCCCCTTAGAATAAGCACGTATGAGCTTTTTGAATGGAATTAAGAATTCCGCAGCCCAACGCATAGCCCTAAACTCGATCCGACCGATCTCTATTGCTTTCCGGTTGTTAAGCCGTTGATGGCAGACGGCTATGCCGCAAGATGTAAAGTGATGTCCCAGTTCCTCCGCAAAAATACATCGGAAATACGGGTCATTATGAACAATTCTGTTGGCAAATACGATCAAGGGTGGGCGATTCAATGAATTCAAATAGATAGCTTCCAGGGGCGGATCTAACTCTTTGTACCAAATTTCAATGCCTTCTTGATTCGCAATGTTAAATAAGTCCAATGACATCCGATATCCGCCTCCTGTACAGTAAAAGTAATAGATACCGTTTGTATATAAAATATTACATACAAACAGGTATTACTACTTTTATTCGGAGCGTTTGTTGATTTTTTGTCCAATTGATTAAAGTTTTTTGTTAATCAACCTTTCTGGGATATGTCTTCAAATAGGCAATAATGATTTCGCGTAACTGCTCCTGCGCTTGTGGGGGCAGTTTTTTCGTGTAATCGCCAAGTTGATGAAGGCATAAAGTATCGATTTCATCAAATACATGGTCCTTGTCATTCTCTCTCTCAGGAATCTTTGGATTTTCAGAGCGACCAGCAAGATATTCAAGAGATACTTCAAGAAGATTTGCGATATTGGTAAGCTGCTCGAAATCTGGCTGTCTTCCACCATTTTCGTAGCGATTTACCGTGGATTCTTTCACACCAAGTGCAGATGCGAGTTGAGCTTGTGTCCAACCTTTTCTTTTTCTAGCCAGTCTGAGGCGATCCCCTAAAATTGACATAGTATTCACCTCCCTTGATCGGATTGAAGTTGCCATTTTGGTAATTCCGATACGGAAATTATACATAACCGAAAAGGTAAAATCAATAGAGACAAATGCCATTACGTAAGTTTTCTTACTTGACATTTGCCATAACGGAAAGTAGGATATAGATATAATGACAAAACGGAAATATCCACATTCCTTAATGGAAGGGTGGTGATTGTTCTGAGTAAACCTATGCAAACCTGTGATGTCCTGATTGATCTTAAAAAGATCAAACGACTTAGGATTCACAAGGGGTTTAGCCAAGAGTTTATGTCAAAGTTTCTAGGATATAAAAGTGTGCTTGGATACCACTACCTTGAAAAAGGCAGATGCCAGATGAAAGCGGAGCATTTAATCATGATCGCTGATTTGTTTCAAGTGAGTTTGGACGAGCTCTATGTAAAAGTCTATCCGTTACGTTCCACGGGAACTCAGAGAGGTGAGGTACATTGCGACTAGGGCAAATGACAATCCCATCATCGTCAAATTCGCAATTGGATAAATCGCGTGAACTATTACATATTCTTGAGCGGATGATCGAAATTGTTGAAACCAAGGAGCTGGAAGATAAACCTTTAGCTTTAACGGTTAAACAAGCTGCTGAGCAACTGCAAGTATCTGTACCTACGTTAAGAGAGCATTTCCTTTGTCGTCCGGATTTTCCAAAGGTTCGGGCTGGAACGAGATTTCTGATTCCCCGGAAAGCCTTGGAGGAATGGCTGAATAGTCAAGCTTCGATAAATCATGGCTAGATTTTGGGTACTGAAAGGGGGTGGTTTTGTGGTTTAAGAGAGATGATGGTGAAAGCAAAAAGCCCGCTTGTGGCGACAAGCGAGCTTAAAAAAGAAATTTGGATACCTCTAGTCTAACAGATCGACAGACTGGAGGTCAACGGAGGGAATCGTTATCCCTCCAACGGACGGTATTTTGGCTGATGTACATGTGCCAAATAAAACGAGGTGAGCGAGTAATGAAATTCGCCGAAAACAACACCAATATTCTCGCGGCCTTTGTGAAGTTTCAAGGACTGGTAAAAAACCCGCCCAAAAATCAAACAGCTACGATTCATACCAAGAACGGAGGATCTTACTCGTACAAGTATGCAGATTTGGCCGACATTGCAGATGTGATTCGTCAACCTATGAAAGAAAGTGGCTTAGGTTGGTTTCAAAACGCTGTACGGGATGAGAACAACAAGGTTATTGGAATTTACACGATTCTGGTTCACGAATCGGGAGAAATGATTGAGTTTGAACCAATCCCGGTGAAAGAAGACGAGAGGAATCAAACCAATACGGCATCGCAAAAGCAAGGATCAGCCATTACCTACGCCAGACGGTACTCTCTAAGCCTGGCCTTAGGACTTGCAGCAGATGAGGATAGTGATGCGGTTCCGGTTCAGCCCGTAAGTGATAAACAGAAGCAACCAAAATCCCAGTTCAAAAAGCTGAATCGACACGAGCAACAGCCTTCCAAGCAAAAAGACTTGGCTGCGTGGAACCAACTGGCGGAAGAGAACCAAGAAGAAACGAAACAACAAAAAGGAAATGGAGCGCAGAGAAGACGTTTCTTTGCAATTTGTGGTGAAAAGAAGATCACCACCAAAAGGCAAAAAGCCATCGTGTACGCCTTCACGAAAAAATCGAGTCGAGCGGATGTCACGGATGAAGAATTCGCGGATATCAACAAGTTCTTGAGCAAGGATAAGAACAATTCCTTGAGCAATGCAACAGAAATTGAAATCGTGAGAGCCGTCAATGAATTCAAAGAAAAACAAGCGACATCTTCCAGTCAAGAATCTGATGACAATTTGGAAGCTGGAGAACCAGTTGAAACCACATCCTCCAGGGACCAGCAGATTGCCTCAGACCAAGAAGGAAATCAGGATTTGGGACTGGACAATGAGCGATTGGATGAGGAAATCCATGTGGAGATGGAGGATGGAGTAGATGGAAACCAATTATCTGCGACTTCCTGAGTATCATGTGATTGACTCGGAACAGGTGGAGGAATTGGAACGGATTCGGATTCAGATTCTCCAAGCATTGGACCTCGGACATACGGAAGCCATTCGTCGCATTCTGGACGATGACCTGGTTTACACCATTCGTCAAATCAAGCAGTCTGTATAAAATCGGGCAGCCGGGTGGCTGGCCTGCCCGGTTTGCTCCCAAGAAAGGGAGAAAGAGATGTTCATCAGAAAAGCTGAAATTTGCATGGTTGACAATAAAACCATTGAAGTGTTGGGTCAAGATTCCCAACGGGTCTTCGAAATTTCACTTGACCATGAAGAAGGGTACAAATTCCCGAACTTGATCATTGAAAGGGAAGAAAAACGGATTTTCATCCCAGGAAGCCAAATTGCCTCCATTTGGTTTTATGAGCATCGTGAGGCAAATGAGGTTCAAAAGCAGATTGATTTGAAATGGGAAAAAGTCGAAGACTTAACGAGAATCAAGTCGGAACCAGATTTATTGTGGTTCTGCGATGGGAAAGGCAACACCTTTATTCGATCCCCAAAATCAACCGAATCCGTCCTTGTTTCGACCAACCCCGTTGTTGCACGGCTTCTGAAAGGGATTGAAGCACTGGAAGATCAAAGAAATCAATTACTCCAATCCGCAGGTGATGAAGATGAAAAAGAATAAGGATCGCATTGTATTTCAAGCTGTTGTCAATAAACCGGTTGATCATCTGCGAGAGGGAGATCCCATCGTTTGTGCCCAAAAACAAATGGACACCATTGCTTCGATCTTTACGGTTAACGGGCGAACGGTCATCAAGACAAAAAACTTTGGTTGCTATTTTGCCGAAGATTTGGTGGTTCGTCTGTGAAAAAGATCATCATGAAAGCAAAGTTGGTTGACGGTTCAGACGTTCAGTTCGATTTTTTCGAGATCAAGTTGATGATTGACCTCCGGGTTAAGGAGAGCATCATTTACATCAAGTATCGAGGTAAGAATTACTCAGTAAAAAAAGAGTCCATCGACTTCAACGTGATTGGGTAAAAGCTGACGACATATGTGTCTGACTAGTCTGTCGATTTGGGGTGGTCTTTGTGCCGCCCTCTATCAAAGGATGTGAACCAAAATGGTAATCAATGAAATCAGCTTGCATGATTTCTTGGAGGAACAAGAGCAAATCAAAGAGCATTTCGTGGTTGACTCACCGGAAAAAGCCAATTGGGTACTTAGAAAAATCAAAGCTCTTCAAAGCAAAAAAGCTGGCAACATCGCTCTGGCTGAATCAGAGATCGAAAAAATTTATGCTTGGCTTGAAATGGTGAACGGACAAATTGACTGGGATTTGGATTACTTGACTGGATTGTTGACGGCTTATGCAAATGAGTTAAGGCACGAAGACCCTGAATTTAAATCAATGAATTTGCCGAACGGGAAGATTGGATTCCGCAAGCAGCAGCCTAAATGGAACTATCAAGAGAAAACCTTGGTTCAATCGCTCAAAGATTTGGGCCGCATCGACTTAATTCGTATCAAAGAGGAGCCGGATAAAAACGGGCTCAGAAAAGCATTTAAAATTCAGGGCAATCGAGTTGTGGACCCGGAAACCGGTATGGTTATCGACGGGGTGTCGGTAGAACATCGGGAGGATGAATTGAAAATCGAGATTGTGAAATAGACGGGATATCTTGGCAAGGGACGGACTAACCACCGTCCTTTGAAAGCGGAGGGTTACATCCAGTGATGATGGTTCTTTCCCCCGGTGACACTCTGCCTCTGGGGGGAAAGATAGCCGACCCTCATTGAGTACAGTACGGAGCAAGAAAGGATTGTTTGGAGGAACTTTAAGATATGCTGGTGACCCGATAGGTGTGACATTCGCTCATGGCGTGATTTTAAAGGGGTTTTAGACATGAACTATTTGTTGGAGATTAGGGCATTTTATGACCGGCTTGAGGTAAAACCATTGTCCGCATCCGCGATTGCACTGTGGCACGCCTTGATGCACACATGCAATAAAACCGGATGGGCAGAAGAGTTTTCCGTAGCTGTCACGGTGCTATCTCACAAATCCGGACTATCAGAACGAAGTGTTGCAAATGCAAGAAACGAGTTGAAAACAAAGGGGTATATTGACTTCAAATCCCGATCGGGGAACCGATCAGCCATTTACAAATTAAACCGCTTGTCTGCAAATATTGCCGACAAATTTTCCGACAGTGTTTCCGACAATCTTTCCGCCTCTGCTTCCGACAGTGTTTCCGGCAATCCTTCCATATTAAATAAACAAAACAAAACGAAACAAAAAAAAGATCATCGTCGCAAGTACGATGATGATTCTGAGTATATGAAAATGGCAAAGTACCTGCTGAGGAAGATCCATGAATGGAATCCAGATTATGAAGCCAAGAACATGCAAAAATGGGCGGATGATTGCCGAAAGATATTGACCATCGATAAACGGGATAAAAAGACGATTGTTGCTGTGATTGATTGGGCGACCAGTCACCACTTTTGGCAAAGCAATATTCTTTCACCCGAAAAGCTAAGAAAACAATTTCAAACCTTACTGGCGCAGATGAATAGCAGAAACGGCAATGTCGTTCGATTTCCTGAGAGAGATCGTGCCAGAGAGCAAAAGGAAATCAGCGAACAGGCAAGGATTATTGCCTTTAATCGGTGGGTGGCGGCAGGACACAGTCCTGAAGATATAAAGGGATTTCACGCATGGTTAGAGAGGGGAGCTGATCCAAATGAACTTGGAACAGCTAAAAATCATTGAGGCCGAACAAGCTGTGATTGGTTCGGTCTTGATTGACAACAAAGTAATGGATGATCTGGCTTTTCTGTTGGAAGCGAGGGATTTTAGCACTTTTGCCCATGAAATGATTTGGAAAGCCATGCTCTACATGCATTCAAACGATAAAGTGATCGACCCGATTACGCTTACTGAAATGCTGGTCATCTACAAACGTTTGGACGAAGTTGGAGGGGTTCCTTACTTGAATGAACTGGCCGCAGCCGTCCCGACTTCCGCAAATGCCAAGCACTATGCCGAGATCGTGAGAAAGCGGTCGATCCGGCGGCGTGTCGCTACCGTCGGTGAACAAATCAAACAATTAGTCCTTCAGGATCAATTTGAGAATAATGAAGATCTGTTCAGGCGAATTGAGCAGTTGGCCGATTCTGTCAGGCCAGGTATCCGAAATGACCTGGTTCATATCAAGGATACCCGGAAAGACTATATGGACTACTTGAGACAAAAAGATGACCTGATTCTTACCGGTTTCAAGCAATTTGATGAATGGATGGGTGGACTGGGGCGAGGATGGCTTTATATCCTTGCCGCCCGGCCATCTGTTGGGAAGACGGCAAAAATGCTGAAAATGGCAAGAGGAATCGCAGCGCAAGATCATGGAGCGGTGGCAATCATCAGCCAGGAAATGAAAAAAGAAGCCCTTTATAACCGTATGATTGCCTCCATCACGGGAATCCCTGTTAACCGGTTGCGGTTGAAAAAGCTAACCCCCACGGAATTTGAAGAAGTGGATCAAGCATTTAATCAGCTTGAACAGTTGCCGCTTCATATTGCCGATGGGAAAGCCGTCACAATCGATGAAGTCCGGTCGATGGCCCGGCAATTGAAAAGGAAATACGGTCGATTGGGAGCGATCTTCATCGACTACCTGGGCATCATGAATATTCCTCAACCAACAGGGATGACAAGGGCGCAGGCGGTCGGGGAAGTCAGCAAAAAAGCCAAGAACTTAGCAATGGAAGTGGATTGTCCGTTGATTATGCTCGCCCAAATGAACCGGGAGGGCAAAAAAGCGCTGAAACCATCGTTAGAACACCTTAGGGAAAGTGGCGATATTGAACAAGATGCAGATGTCGTGGAGTTTCTTTGGGAGAACCCGGAGGACATGAATCCCGGATTACACTTGATCGGAGCCAGGGTCGTTCAGTCTTTCATTGCGAAAGGGCGAGATATTGGAGTAAACGAGTTTCGATATGCTTTCAAAGGTTGGATTCAGGACTTTGTTGATTTGCCACCATTAAAGAAAGAGTGAACGATATGACGGGATTTCATATTCCGCCGATTACAACAGATGAGCAATATGTTGAATACTTGGAACGGATCGTAAAGGGGGCACAGTATTTAGAAAATCCACTGATTAAGCCGGAGGATTACGCAAAAGGCATGAAGCTGTATGACGCTCTTTGTGAAAGAGTCTTGCAATACGGGGGAGATCATTTGAATCGTTGGCATGTTTATAACTGGTTAAAATATCGGTTTTTAAATTCCAATGTTAAGCCGGCAAGAGACGAAGTGTTATCCACTTTTCCGGAACTCTCTCCAGAGGAGATTGACGAGGGAATTGCCGAGTTCGAGAACTCAATTAGATGGAAAGGGGTGGGGAACGATGGGGAAAAGACATAAAAGGATCAAACAGCTTTTAGAACTGGAAGAAGCCAAAAAGAAGAAGCATCTCTGTGCGGGTTGTGTATGGCTTCTTACCGGGAAGGTCTGCATGTTCCATCATTGTGTAAAGCAGGAAGGTTGGACACTTGTTCGATACAAAACTTCTTGAACCAAGGGAGTGGAGCAGGATGGGAGTGCCGAGAGAAGAAAAATTGAAAACAGGAACCTTCAAACATATAGAGTCTGAGCTTTATTCTTATTGGGATACGGTAAAGGAAGTAAGAAGATTAAGAGCGGAGATTTTACATTCAACCCCGTATTTTGAGAATATCGGCGGTGGGAGAACCTCTCTTCCCAGTGACCCAACGGGCAAAACCGTTACTCTATTAATCGCCCACCGGAGGATTGAGCAGTTAGAAAAAATTGTAGAGGCGATCCGTACCGTTTATGACCGATTACCCGAAGAGAAAAAGAAACTTGTTCAACTGAAATACTGGACAACCCCTCAAGAACTTACATGGGAAGGGATTGCCAGACAAATTCCTGTGAGCAGGCGAACCGCTATTGCCTGGAGAGATGAAATCGTGTTGCAAATTGCGAATCAACTGGGTTGGAGATAGTGTAAGATATGATTTTGACAAAGGATAAATACCTAAAAAGCGAAGTTGGAGACAAAGATATGGAGGCTGGGCGAATGAAATTGGCAGAGAAAAACATATATGCGGGAAGCGAAAGTTCTCTTAGAATCATCGCACGTAAAGGCGAAAAAGAGGTATTGGTGAATAAAGATGAGTTGAAATGGCATGAGCTGGGTGGAAGACATGCGGTTTTGACACTAGAGGAAATCGCAGCACAGTTAATCTCTCTTGGGTATCATCCTGTGTTCTATGTTGGATGGAGTTGGGTGTTTCCGGAACGATTTATAGCTATGGGAACTATGATTCTCCTTTATGGGTTGAACATGGAATAACCCGGGGGTATGCATGAACTGGAACGTGTAGAAGAGGGAAGCCAGGGCACAGAATCAGCAACAGTTATAAATGTTGATGCTCTAAATCGCTCTGTCCCCTATATCTCTAAAAAGATGGTGTAGTTTCGCACCTTGATTGCACTTTTGGGCTTATAAAATGTTGTAATATGATATTGGAAGTCGGAGTAGCGGTAAACCCATTGCATACATACGTCGCCACTTTCTTTATTTCGGAAGGGCGGCGTTTTCTTTTGCTATGGTGATCACGAAAATGAAGCCAGCCTTGGTCGAAAGGTAACCAAGGCATGCGCGGGTTAGTCAGGCCCGCTTGGCTTCAATCTTTATTATACAGTAAAAATAGTAATTTTAAGAGCGGAATAGTGAATGTTGGCGTTATTCAACCAATGATAGTGTATTCAATAACACCCTTATGTATGACTTTTTTAAAAAGTTTAACTATGTATTAGGATGATAATAGGTCAAATGACCAAATCATCACGGAAACAGCCTAGTCAACTGTTTCCGAAAACACAGAAAGGGTGTTGTTGATGAACCAATCATGGATTGATGTATGGTACCAAGCTGCGCTTCAAAATACTTGGGTTCGGGAAGCGCACGCGAAAGATCCGTTGCTCAAAGACGATTTTTATGAGTGCAACGGTCTCGATGAACTGTTCAAATGGGTGAAAAGCAGGCAGTCAACCGGTTCTGCTTTTTACTACGATGACATTTGCTTTATCAATGTCGGAATGGAAGGCGACGGTTTTGACTGGATGGTCTTGAAACAAGGGGATGTGTATTTGGAATATTACACGCCTCCTCGCAATATGGACAAGTACGATTTTTACAGACTCATTCAACGCATTGAAACCGAAACGCTGGAAGAATTCTGGAGATAAACACGCGGGAACGGGGGCCGGTGGGATTCCACCGTCCTCCTTTCAATAGAACGGCATTTTCATACCTGAGGGGAATGTCATGATGAGCGGAAATCAAAAAGGTGAATTGGTCCGGATCGTGGTCAAGGAGCCATTCAAAACGTATCAAGTGATGGAAGTTCCAAAAGGGAACTTTGAGCGGCTTCGTGAAATCATTGGCTGCACTTACTTGGACTTTATCAATCTGGGTGCTGGATTGACAATGGCCATTGATGATTGTGGAAAGCTGGATCGGAAGCCAGCCAATCTGAAACCAAGAAAACCCGGTGTGAACGATGTGTTCTTTGGCACTGTTATTTCATGAATGATGAGTTTCGATCGTTGACGGATGACGAGATCGAGATGTTGTTATCGACATTACCGATTCATTTTCACTCTGTTACTGAAGAAGAAAACAAACGGATTGACCCGGATGACTATATCGAAACTCATATCATTGTTTGGTGAGGGTTCGACCAGACGAAAAAATGTGGATTTCAGGCCGATGGCGGTTGCCGTCGGTTTCTTAAAATAAAAAGAAGCCAGCCTTGGTAGGAGGACCAAGGCATGTCTGCGGGTTGGTCAGGCCCGCTTAGGCTTCGTAATTTTAAGTATATCAAAAGTGTAGATAGAGTTGGACAGTGTATGACGAGTTACCTATGAGTATCTATGTGTATGAAATTTTTAAATAGAGCGGTAATAAAGTAGGATGATAATAGATCGATTTACCAAACCGTTAATCAATCGGTGAAACGGCCTGGTCAACGGGCAACACGTAGGAGGGTGTTGAAAATGACGGAAAACTCGAATTGCTCATCTGCCATTCCTTACTGGAGGAAGTAGAAGATGAACTGCACATCCAATGTTTCGAAGATGCAGGGGTTTTAACCTACAACAAAGGGCTGGTCATTCGGACGAAAGATGGATCAGAATTCCAGGTAACGATTGTTCGTTCTCGTAACGGAATGGCCTGATCGTCCTGAGAAGCAGCCAAGTAAAAAGTGCGGGAAGGGAGTGGTCACCCTTTCCGTTTCATAACACTGACGAGGGTGTTAAAGATGAAAAAAGATTGGAAGAAAGTTTGGTATCAGATTGGAATGAACAATCCTTGGATCAGCGAAGCATACGACCCGGAATTCTCGGTTGACATGCTGGCTGAGTGTAAGGATCAAGAAGACTTGTGGGAGAATTTGTCCCACGGAAACTGGTGTCTGGGACAGGGCTTTTATTTGGGCGAGATTTGCTTCATCAACCAAATCAATGGTGGAGACGAATGGTTGGTGATCAAACAGAATCTTCCCTTTGAATCCTTTACAGTTGGTACGATGGGCAAAGAAAAGTTTCTGCACAACCTGAAATGTATTGAAAAAGCAACGCTCGAACAATGCAGGCGGCTTGAATATACGGACGTAGAGCTGGAAGAGGAGGAAGCTGTTTAATGTACACCTCCAACTTCGCAAACGTGCAAAAGATCGTTGAAGCAGGGCTGAGGCCGGTGGCAATCTCCATCGGCCTTCCTAAAACGTATAAAGGCGAACGTGAGTTCCGGTTAGCTCCAACATGGGCCATGCTGAAAATGACGCGTGAAGCATATGATCGGATCTTTCTCAAGAAACTCGCCAGTCTTGATCCGGTTCAGTTATATCAATCGTTGGGAGAAGATGCTGTACTTCTCTGTTTTGAAAAACATAACGACTGGTGTCATCGGCGACTAGTGGCGGAATGGTTCGAGTCAGCACTTGGCATTGTGGTTCCTGAGTTTGGTTTTGATAGAAGCAAGACGCTTCCTTATTGCCAGTGTGGCATAAAAAAGAAAGACAACGATTCCGATATTCAAGGAAGTCTGTTCTAATGAGGAAGAAAACGGAACTGGCAAAGGAAGCCTACAGGAGCGGCAATGTGAAGAAAGCGTTATGGATCGCAAAATCTTTTCGGATTGGTCTGAGCAAAGATGATCGGGATAAGATCGTGCGGGCATATGAGTGTTTGGTTCATCCCGACTTTTACCTTATGCTCGGGAAGTCCCCAGAAGAAGAGATTGAGAAAGGCAAAAGGGTTTTCGAGGAAAAAATTCTTTAATGGAGCGGACAATATGCAAAATCAATTTCTTTATGAAGTGGTTTCGGAGTTTAGGGTAGAGACATTTGAATCAACAGATGAGTTAACGGCGAAATATGAACGATCCGGTTATTGGGAATCGCGAGTAACAAGAGAAGAATTACACCATCAGCCAACGTTGTGGGGTTTCAACGGTCCGATGTATGGTGGAATCAGAGACGGAAAAATTGTGATTCGATATGAATCGTCAAGTGTTTATGCGGCTCTTTCAATATAAATAAAGGGAAGTCCCTGGGATCAATTCTCAGGGATTTCTTATTTGTTAAGGGCAAAGGGTGTGGATGGATGTTTGTGGGCAGTATCAATCAAGATTTGCGCTGTTTGGTGTCAGAGGTTACAAGAGGATGGGATACCCAAGATGTTTATATCGGCTGCTCGGGCAACTTCACGATTGAGCGAATCTTAAAGAATCGAGGATTTAATTTGTACGGAAATGACGTCAGTTTATATACCTGCACCATCGGGCATCATCTGGCCGGGAAAGATTGGGATATCTGTGTTAAACACGACGGTTGGAAGTGGTTGGAGGAGTACATGCAGGATGGAGTGAGTCGGATCGCAACGCTCCTCTTAAGTACAACCATGTTAGATGGATTGAACCGGAAAGAGCCTTTTTTCATGCGGAGGCGCGAAGCATACCGAAAACAATGGGGTCGCCTTCATAAAGAAACATGCGAGAGGGTATTGAAAGGGATCGAGGGAGTTCACCTGGCTGATTTTTGGCCCGGTGACGTGGTAGAGTGGGCTCTCATCGCACCAAAAGAGGCCGGATTTATCAGCTTCCCCCCTACCTATAAAGGCGGATATGAAAAGTTGTATAAGGCATTCAATGAAGTATTTGACTGGAACGAACCGTTCTATGAGATTTTCGATAAAGACCGATTGAAAACAATGGTTAAATATGTGAAACAGAAAAAATGGTGGATGATGGCTCGTGATGAGCCGATCGAAGGACTGGAGGAATATGAAGTCGGACGGGTGCAAACTTCGCTTCGGAGCAAGCCTGTCATTGTCTATGCAAATAAAGCACCTTTGCGGATCACGATGCCGCATCAGAAAACGCAAATCGTGAACATTCCCCGGTTTACTGAGAAAGACGTGATCACGGAGAATTCAAAGCTGTCAATTATGAAGATTACCCAGGGACAGATGAATACATTGCGGAGTTTATATTTAACCCCTGGGATCGCGCCTGCATCTGCGACATTGAATCTGGCTGTATTGATTGATGGTAAGTTGATCGGGGCGATCGGTTTGTCCCGTCCCCAGCATGGGCAAGGTGGGGCCTATTTGATGACTGACTTCGTGATCCGGCCCGTGACATATAAGCGGCTTTCCAAACTTATTTTGGCAGCCGTTTTGAGTAAAGAGGTCAAGCTGATGATTGAACAGGCCATTAACAGTCGTGTACAAATCATTGGTACGACCGCTTTTACCGACAAACCCGTTTCAATGAAGTATCGGGGGTTATTTTGGTTGCAGAGCCGAAAGGAGAATCCGAGTCGGCTCAACTATTGGGGGGAGGCAGGAAAATGGTCGCTGGAGGAGGGATTCCAATGGTGGCTGAAAAAGCATGGCAAATTGACCAGATCAACGAGCGGATGACCGGCCCCTATAAGTTAAAGATCATTTCGATTGATGAATGTGAACTTCTCGAAAAGAACGCTCGATACATGAAAAACGAGACCTTTCAAAACCTGGTTAACAATATCAAGCGGGATGGGGGATTATCCTCTGTCCCTTTTTGTTATCTGACGGAAGAAGGAAAGTATCGGGTTTTGAGCGGCAACCATCGGGTACAGGCGGCGAAAGCGGCAGGATTTACTGAAATACTGATCATGTATACAGACAAACCCATGACCAAAGATGAGCAGATTGCCGTCCAGCTTGCCCATAATTCGCTGGTGGGTGAAGATGACCCGGTGATTTTGCAGGAGCTGTACAACGAGATTGAGGATTTGACCCTTAAATACTATTCGGGACTGGATGACAAGGTATTGCAACAGCTTGAAAAAGTTCAAGTGTCGGGATTGACCGAAGCGCAATTGGATTACTTGTCTCTCTCCTTCGTCTTTTTGCCGGAGGAAGCAGAACGGCTTGTGGAAGTGTTTGAAAGGGTGAAAAATGAGCTTGCTTCCGATGCCATCCTTGCCCGGCACGCCGAATACAGCCGCCTGCTTGATGCCGTAGCGAAAACGCAGGGGGCGTACAACATTCACAATGGGGCCACTGCGTTAATGCTTATACTTGATGTGTTTGAACGACACCAAGCTGATTTAAAGGCGGGATGGCTGGATGAAGACGGAGGTGTCATTCATAAGAGCTTTGTTCCGATCTCAAGTATCTTGGGAACCGACATGATTCCTGCACCCGTTGCCGTAATCCTCCATCAAGCAGTGGAGAAAATGATGTCAACAGGCGAGATTACGAATAAGAACAAGTGGCAGGTATTGGAGTATTTATCAGCCGACTATCTGAGTGGTGAATAGAGATGTCCATCAAACCTTGGGAGAGACAGCGGGGTGAGAGCCAGAAAGCCTTTGAAGCGTTCGCTATTTACCGGGATATGGGATCGACCCGGAGTATACAGAAAGTAGCCCAAAAGTTAACCAAAAGTGAGGCTCTTCTCAGACGTTGGAGTGCAAAGTGGAATTGGGTGGAACGGGCCAAAGAATATGATCTGGAGATGGATCGGCAACACCGCCTTCAACAAGAGGAAGAGCGGCGGAAAATGGCAGAACGTCATGCGAAACAGGCCATGATGTTTCAAAACAAAATCCTGGAACGGCTTCGGACACTTGATCCGAATCGATTGACTCCCGCTGATTTGATTCGCTGGTTTGACATCGCTGTAAAAGTGGAGCGATTAGCCAGAGGAGAGTCAACCGAAATTCATGAAGTGGAGCATAGCGGGCAGGTGGATCAGCGTGGAAACGTTAGAATCCAGCATGAAATCCTTACCGATCCGGAGTCAAGGGAGCTGGTTAAACAGCTTTTCCGGAGAGTTTATGAACTTAAACGAATGGAGTCAAATTGATTGGTTCGTCCTTGAAATGGAATTGGTTCGTCATGATTATTCGGTTTACATCGAATATGTCCATCATGGTCAGTATATTCCCTCCCGCCATTCCGATCTCATTTGTAGGAAACTGGAACAGGTGGAAAGGGGCGAAGTGGATCGTTTAATGATTTTTATGCCTCCGCGCCATTCCAAGTCGATGACCGTTTCGGAAACATTTCCTTCATGGTTCATCGGGAGGAATCCGGAAAGGCGTGTCATCTTGACTTCCTATGGGGAAACGTTAGCGAGGAAATTCGGAAGAGCGAACAAACATAAGATCGCGGAGTTTGGAAAGAAGATTTTTGGAATCGAGTTATCCCAAGACAACAGTTCCGTTACGAACTGGGATATCCAAGGCCATCGTGGCGGAATGATTTCCGTTGGGATTGGCGGAGCCCTCACCGGGCAAGGTGCGGATCTTCTCATCATTGATGACCCGATTAAGAACAAACAAGAAGCAGAATCGGACACGTATCGGGAAAACATCTGGAATGAATGGCAAAACACGTTGAGAACCCGTTTACAACCCGGAGGGAAAGTGATTTTGATTCAAACCCGATGGCATGAGGATGATTTGGCTGGAAGGTTACTTCAATTTGAACCAAGTCGATGGGAAATTCTTTCGTTGCCAGCGGTTTGTGAGAATGAAAATGACCCCCTTGCCAGGGCGATTGGGGAACCGTTATGGCCGGAGTACGGGTTCGACGAGAAATGGGTGGAAGAAACGAGACAATCCGTTGGTTCCCAAACCTGGGCGGCCCTGTTTCAACAAAGACCTTCCCCCGCAGAGGGAGCAATATTAAAACGGAAGTGGTGGAGGTATTATCGCCAATTGCCAAGCCGGTTTGATGAGGTCATCCAGTCATGGGATTGTACCTTTAAGGATAAGAAAGACAGCGACTATGTGGTCGGACAAGTATGGGGACGGATCGGGGCAGATAAATATTTGATCGATCAGGTTCGGGGACAAATGGATTTACCGGCAACGATGCAAGCGATTCGGGGATTATCTGCCAAACACCCGTATGCATACACCAAGTTGATCGAAGATAAGGCCAATGGCCCGGCAGTGATTCAAATGCTCCACCACGAGATTCCGGGACTGATACCGGTCAATCCTGAAGGTGGAAAGGAATCCCGAGCGGCAGCCGCTTCCGTTGACTTGGAAGCGGGGAACGTATTTATTCCCGAACCAAGTATTGCCCCATGGATTCATGATTTTGTGGAGGAGTGCGCAGCCTTTCCCAATGGGAAAAACGATGACCAAGTGGACGCTTTTTCACAAGCCATGATCCGGTTCCGACAGTTTGAAGCGCCGGAACATGTCGTGTTGCCCTCAATTAAGGGGTGGGCTATGAGGAGGTGAGGAAGTGTGGATTCTAGATAAATGGAGATCATGGCAAGCCAGAAGGCAGGTAAGAAAGTATTTTACCGATCTTCGGCAATCGCTGACGAAACGATTGGAAAGCGGTCGTCAGACTGGGAATCAATGGGGGAAGCAGTTTGGTTGGTATGATGGATTCATCAAGCGGGACGAATTACGCCAGAAGAACATCATGGAAACGCTGAGGCTGATTCGAGATATTAACCCGGATGCGAGCATGGCGATTTGGAACTTCCTTCGCTTGTCCAATCAAGGCCATACCCTGGAATGTGTAAAACCAACGGGATCTCCTGATAAAACAGGACTGGCCTATTTAAATGATTTGTCGAGAAGAATAGGAAAGCTTTACGCCGGAGGAACGGATCAACTGGTGAATGTATTGAATCTGTCCGGATTTACCCAAGGGGCACTGGCGTTGGAGGTCGAGTTAAATGAAAGTCTGGATGATGTGGTGGATTTCCATGCGATCGATCCTTCGTCCCTAGATTTTAGACGAAAAGAAAATGGGGAAGTCGAATTGGTACAACGACAATCGGATGGCACATACAAGGTATTGAACCGGGAACAGGTATTTTACTATCCCATTGACCCGGATATTGGTGACCCTTATGGTCGTAGCCCAATTCTTCCGATCCTACAAATCGTATTTTTTCAGGTAGAGGTTTTACGAGATCTCAAGGCGGTTGCCCACCATCAAGGGCATGCGCGTTTTGATATTTCCATCGCTGAAAAAGCGATTATGGAAAACTTGCCTCCTTCAATCATTGCTCAGGGCCCCGATGCCGTTCGTACCTTTGTCATGAATTACATCCATGAAATTGAGCGGGGATTTAAGGACTTACAGCCTGATGATAATTTCTTTCATCCGGATTCGGTTACTATTTCGATGGTAGGAGGAACCAATGGGCAATCGATCGATGTGACCAAAATCATTGATGTGATCAACCAACAAGTGGTAACCGCATTGAAGCAACTCCCAATCCTGCTCGGAAGGAATGAAGGGACAACGGAGACGCACGGCTCCATTCAGTGGCAGATTTACGTTGCGGGAATCGAGTCCATCCAGCGTGGGGTTAAGCGGGTGCTGGAACAGGCATATAACTTAGCTCTGCAAGTCCAAGGAAGGCAAAGTCGGGCAAGGATCACTTTTAATAAATTGCGGACGACGGATCGGTTACTGGAAGCACAGGCGGAACAGATTGAAACGCAAACCAAAATTGCTCAGATTCAGCAAGGATGGTTCACGAACGATGAAGCAGCGATGGAAATGGTGGGGCATGAAGCGGTGAATGAGCCGCAGCTGCCGACTTCTTCACCGGTAGTTGGGGGCCGATCACACCGGATACAAATCAAGCGTGTGCCGAAAACGAGAAAAGAGGAAGAAGATGAGTTTGTCAAAGAGATCCAAACTTCGTGGTCTTCTGATGTGGCCCGGTTAACAAGCAAGGCTGTTCAAGCAATCCATAAGAGGTTGGAGGCCCAAGTTGAAGCGTACATTCAGCGGCTACGAGAGGCGAAGCAATTCCCCACTCGTTTTTTATTGACAACTCGAGTAGATGACGATCATCCCTCATCGGAGTTTGAAAAGTGGGTCATGGTCAGCATTCTTCATGATGCCGATGTACAGGTCGATAAATGGGAGACAGTATTAATGGAATGGATTCAACAGGTGGCAGAAGAAGCTGGAATGGCAACATTACTGGAATTAGAGGTGGAGATGGATTTCGATGCTCGCGATGAGCAATTGCTTCGATGGCTGTCCAATCGGGCTTATGAATCGGCAAACCTCCTTCAGCAAACAACCGACCACGAGGTGATCATGACCCTGTGGGATGTGGTCGTCCTTGAGGGGGAGTATTCGATCGATAAAGCGGAGGAAGCATTGCGGAATTCCTTTGCCTTTAGCAAAGAACGAGCCAGAACGATTGCCCGGACGGAAATGATTTCTGCGGCCAGGGCGGGCCAATTTTATGGGGACAAACAGTCTGGAATAGTGGTGGGGAAAGAATGGTTTGCGGCTCATCAAGATCGCACCCGCCCCTGGCATTTAGAGGCGGATGGTCAGAGGAGGCCATTGGATGAACCATTTGAAGTAAATGGCGAAAAGTTGATGTTTCCAGGAGATACATCTCTTGGAGCGACGGCAGATAATATCGTGAACTGTCGCTGTGGCTACTTTCGGATTTGGAGAGGGAAGAGAAAGGGGTGAAAAAATGAGCGAGCAAGCAAACCTGCTCCATTTGCCTGTTCGGTTGATCGGCGAAAATCGGGAGATGGATCTTGAACTGATTAACCGGCACACACTGGAGCCGGTGACAGCGGAAGAAGTCTTTACCTTTTCGGGTATTTGTTCCAATGATCAGCAAGATGCTTACTTTACCCGGATGGATACGTCCACCACGCTTCGGAATTACGTTGAGGACCTTCAATCTGGGGTCAGTCTTCAGGAAGGCCATGATATCCACAAGAATCCCTATGGGCGAAGTTATCACGGGGAACTCATTTCGGTGGATGAGGGTGGACATGCCGTTCGGGGTTACTGGTACATTATCCGAGACTTAAACATCAATGGGGCCAATACCAAAGATCTGATTCGCGCCATCCAAACAGGTGTGATCCGGGATTTGTCCGTTGGTTTTGGCGGAACAAGCATGTGGTATCGCTGTGGGTCTTGCGGACGTAATCTTTGGGATTGGGAATGTCCCCATATCCCCGGTTTAGAAGATGAAGAAGGGAGAATGAATGTTGCCTGGGTAATGGATGCGCGGCTCTGTGAGGTAAGCACGGTTTACAAAGGAGCCACACCGGGAGCCTATATTGAGAAGGCACGCGAATATGTCTCACAAGGGCAATTGTCCCAACAGAATATTGCTCGCTTAGAACGCCAGTACCATGTCCGGTTGGACGATGGGAAGCGTTCTTTTTTTATGCCTGAAAAAGGGAGTGAACAGAGAGTGAATCTGTTAGACCAACTGCGGCAAGCGATTGAGGAAAACAAGATCGAAAAAAGCCGGGTGTACGACATCCTTTCAGAAGGAGAGCTTTTCCGTCAACCGGACGATATTGCTCTAAGAAATGAGTTGGTCGATTACGCCACCGTCGAGGGAGTGCGCCAATTGAAACAAGAGGCCCAGATGGGGCGCGCCTATCTGGAGGATTCGATCGATCAAGCGGTAAAAGCTCGGATTCGTGCCTTTGGGGATCGCTTTGATGCCGAGAAATACCGCTCTATGCTGCTGAAACTAAATGATCTGGATTCCGTGAAAGAAGAAATCCGTTTGTACGAACAGATGGTAAAACAGCGGTTTACATCCGGTCGTCAGACAGAGCCTGAACTGCTTCATAGTCAACCAACTGCACAACCATCGGATTTTAAGCGTGAAAACATCTTTGAGAAGGAGTGAGGTTTCATGTATGGAACGCGCGTGGGTGGAGTCACACCGCATTCCTATGGTTTGCAAGTGACTGTCCTGGTTCCCAGTGCAACGGCTTCACAGCCGGTGAATGAAGGGGATTTACTCAAGTTGATTACGACCGCTCCTTATAGTGCGGCTCCATGTGCAGATGGAGACCCGATTCAGTTAAAGGCCATCCACGGTGGAGTAACCGACGGCACGACGCCTGTAGGTTGCCATTTATATGGGTTTTCCCGTGTAGACAGATTCAAATTTACGGGGGCTGAACCCACGATCGGTGCATCCGTGGTCGCCGCCGGAAATGGCGTTGTCAAGGTTGCTTCGGATAACAACGGAACGTTCGTTCTCTTTGTGGACTCAAGTAGGCAGATCGTCGAAGTGGCCATGCCCTAAAAAGGAGGATTGATCAATGGGAATCCTAGTGAGGAATCATTGTGGGAAGAATGTCGAGCTGAAAACGGGGGCATCCTTAATTGCTCATTTAAAGGAGCGATATAAGCGAACTGATTCCTATGCCGTGAATCGTTATTTGGAAGCAGAGCAAGTTCAACTGAATGATGTGTTCCGGGCATTTGGAATCGAGGACATCGGAAAGGTCCAAGTTCGCACGGTGCTCCAGAATGACGGCATGAAGCCATTGTTTAATGCAGCGATCGAAGATGGATTGCGAATGGGATTTGAGAAGGAATCCAACTGGCAAGTGCTGGTGGCGGATACGGTGGATGCCACCAAAATGGCACAAGAGTGGTATTTCCTCGAGTATGATGAGGATGAAGTCGCCCTGCGTGAAATCGGTCAAGGGGCTCCGATTCCGGTTGGTACGCTCAAGATTGGAGATCAATCGATCCGGCTGCATAAACGAGGACGTGGCATTGAATGGACCGATGAAGCGAAAGACATGAATATTAAACTGGTATCCCTGTTTCTGATGAAAGTAGGGAAAAAACTGGGGCGCGACTATGAAAATACGGCGATTTACCGGTTGTTGAATGGCTATTTTCCGGATGGTTCCGATTCCCCGCCTGTGATTGGGGTAAAGACGGCTAACAATCTGACCATTGGGGATTTGTTTTATGCGGCCATGTATATGGAGGAAGAGCTGGGCTACAACGTAAAACGGCTCGTGATGAATCGCAAGACGGCTTCTTCGATTGCCGAATTGAAAAACGGCGATGGCAACTACTTATTTATTGATAACTTAAAGAGTGGAGAGTGGCCTTCACCACTGGGAGCACCGATTCATATTAACAATCTTGTTCCAGATAATCGGATTATCCTCGTGGACACTGCCTTTGCCCTGATCCGCTACTCCTATAAAGAGTTCGGTGTCGAATTTGAACGGTCGGCGAAGACCCAGTTGGAGGGTTCCTACGGAACAGAAATATCAGAGTTCGTTCCGTTTGAGAAGAATGCTCGCTTAATTATTACGTTAGACCAACAACGAGCATAAGGGGCATATGGAAATCTTCCGGTGGTTCTAATTCAAAACAAGCTTACTTCTTATATCGTAAAATGAGGATCACGAGAACGAGGATAATAACCAAAGATAACGTGTTGGTAATCAAAAAAGCATATCCAACTCCTCTTACCGCTAAACTCAGTGCATAAACTTCCATCAGGTTAATACCCAACAAAACCATTAAATAGGATTTTATGTTCAAATCCTTAACGGACTTGGTCCTCCAGATTTGAACAATCTGTGGTATCCAGCCTAGTGATAAGATAATTCCACCCAATAACTGCATAAGAGCGAAAATCAATCTATCACTACTCCTTTCATATTGTCCTAAGTTAATTTTACATTAAAAGAATGGAGGGATATGAAATGGCGACCAAAAAAGAAGAGAAAAAGAAAGTGAGGCTCAAAGATCCTTCTACTCAATATGGGGAAGGGTCTTTTTCGTTGCTTGGGAATCAGGAGAAGGAATTACCAGAGAATCCTTCTCCGGAACTGTTGGCCCGCATCCGTTCTGGTTTTATTGTTGAGGTGAACTGACTTTGGCCTATCTTTCCGTCGAGGAAGTAAGAGAAAGGACCAGTTTGAAAGAAGTGGCTGAACTTCCCGAAGAGAAGCTCCAGCTATATCTCGAACGAGCCACCGCATGGATACACCGCGTCGCCCAGAGAAAATTTTATGATGAGACTGATCTGGATCGCTTAATCGATCTTAAAACAGCGAGCGTACTCCTCGTGGAGTACCTGTGGGTGCAGGATCATGACGAAGGAAAAGAGAGGGTTATGAGCCAGGTTAAACAAGAAAGAATCGGCTCCTATGCCTATACATTGAAGGATGATACCGGTAAGGAAACGGGACTGACCGGAATCAAGGAACTGGATTCCATTTTATTGTCCCTAATGCCGAAGACATTCGCGACAGGGATGTTTTTCTCGGTATCTGGACCATCAAGGGTGGGGAAGAAATGCGAATGGAGCTGAATTTTATCCATCGGTGCACGCTGGTAACGAAGGGGCAACAAACGGGGTTTGATCCTTATGGTCGTCCCATTTTTGATGAGAGATTGAAGCCGGATGTCCCTTGCAGGGTGGACCAATTTAATGAAGAGGCGCGATGGGATGATTTTGGCTTCGAGTATGGGGTAAGCTATGTTTTATTTTTAGGGCCAGACCTTGTCTTGGATGAAACGATGAAAGTGAGAGATATCGTGGATCGAGTTGGCCGATTGGTTTTTCCGGGTCTTTTTTTGTTTCAGCAAATCCAGCCTGTCTTTGGACGTAAAGGAATTCATCACTATGAGGTGTTTTTGAAGAAAGAGGGAAATGAGGATGGCGAAAAGTGAGATTTCCTTTCAAGTACAAATCGATGCCAATGCCTACGATTTTTTTAAGAAGGAATCCCCTCAGAAGTTAAAGGAGGCTCGTCAAAAAGCGGTTGAAGCCGCCGGAATGGTTTGGTCTGACGAAGCGAAGCGGATTACTCGTGATGAAGATCACATCGACACGGGGCTTTATATCAACAGCATTGGTTATCGAACTTCTTTTCCACCACGGAATAAAAGTGGATGGAACGTTCGTGAAGCGACCGATGAGGATATCGTTTATGAGTTGGAGGAAGGGGAGGATGTCACCACATTGGCCATTGGCTCCAACGTTTCCTATGCAAGTGAATTGGAAAAAAGGTATCACATCATGGCAAAAGCTTTGGATCAAGGAGAATCAAGAATGAAGCAAGTGGTGGAGTTTCAAGTGAGGAAGGTGCTGGGCAGTTGATCCAGTATGTTGATCCGATTCCGCCAATTGTCACGTTTCTTTCCGTTCGGTTGAATAGGATTTCGGTTTATGGCAACATCGCGAAGAACCCCGTTTTGCCTGCATTGATCGTCAAAAGTGCAGGGGGAGCGGGGTTTTCTCGTATCCAGTTATTAGCCAGGGCCGAGAAAGATTTTGAAGCGATGGAGTTGCTCATTCAAACCATGATGCTGTTGGAGCAGTACGCGAATCAAATCCAAGGCATCCGGGTTACTTGGTGTGGGCGGGAAAGTAATCCGTTTCCCTCTGTAGACCAGGATACCGGAACACCGGAGGCTTGGTGTTACATGAGGCTGGAGCACGTGGAAGGGTGAGGGGAATGGCGAAAGTTGAAAAGGTCAGACGAATCCGTTGTGTGGGTCCGGTTGAACCAACAAGTGGAGTGGTTGTTTTACGAATGGGTACGCTTGATATTGTTCCTGGGCAGGTTTTAACGATAGGGAAAGAATTGTCGGATGATGAGGCAAGACTTCTTCTTTCCATGAAGACATGGATCTTTAAAGAGGTGAGTGAATGATGGCGGATATTTACAAAGTCGACTCTTCCAAAATCGTCGGCGGGCCTGGGCGACTGGTCGTCAAACCGTATGATGGCATTTTTCCGCAAAAGATTAGCGAGGTCATGGATTTATTTCCTCCCTATGATTTGAAACCGGGTTGGCGGGATTTGGGAGCGACCACGGAAGGAATCAAGACTTCACGAAGCTTTGATACCGATGATTTTGAAGTCGACCAGCGTGGCCCCATTGATACGACCATATCCAAATGGGAGCATACGCTGGAGACAAATTTGGCGGAGAACTCTTTGGAAAATCGGCAATTGGCATTGATCGGAGGAATGATTATCGATTCTCCCCCAACACTTGGGACTGCGGTTCCGATATCCAATGCGGTGACCAAAGGAGCAACGATCTTAACCCTCTCTTCGGCAAGCACCGATTTTAAAGAGGGTGGTTGGTTAAAAATCGGTTCGGAAACCCTGCCTCTTTCAAAAGTGGCTGGAACCTCCCTCTATCTAAAGGAACCGATTGGTTCAGATTATCCGGCCAATACCGATGTGAGCCCGGTAACGGAGTTGGGGACAAGACGAATTGGTTATGGAACGGTTTCGGATGTTCCCTTTATGACCTATGCCCTGATTAGCCAAAAGAAAGACGGAACGCTTTACATGTGTGTTATTTGCAAAGCGAAAGTAGCTGGAGATGAAAAAGAGCAGACCTACAGCAAGGAGAAACGGGTTTTGCCGCTAAAGTTACAGGCGTTCCCGGAAGACAACCTGTCCCAAGACGAAAACGTGTATTACGAAATCGAACAAGTCCGGTGAAAGGATGAGACGAATGGAACAAGCTTTAAGATCCCTCGATATTGAAAATGTGATCGGGCAAGTAACGCTGAGTAATGGAACCAAACTGGACGTTCCCAAGTTGTCTTTGCAGAAGATTATCCGGATCGTAAAGTTTCTTGGCGTGGATGGAGTCCGGATTTACGATCAGTTGCGGGAGGTATTGTTGGATGATACGCAATCGGATCTGGAGAAAATCGCCTTGGTATTGGAGCAATTGAAGGAAGAGCAATTCGTCCGTATTCTCTCCATTCTGCTTGATGTGGATGACCAAACAGCCCTTCAATTGGATTTGAATGAGATGCTTGAAGTCCTACTGGTCTATGCGGAGAAGACCAACCTATCCCAAACTTTTACCCAAGTCCAGAAGCTGATGAAGAAAATGTCGGGCAGAGACATTCCCGATCTTCAGACGCTTCTGGGCTTTTTGTTTCCGCCAGTAGAAGAGAACGGCGCACAAGCTGGTCCGAAATCATCGAGCGCTGGATAGAGCAGATCGGCTTTGTGGCCTCCCACTATGGGTACACCGAGGAATATGTGCTGATGCATACACCGGAATGGTTGGCGCGGAAGAGCAGGCAGGCAGCCCAAGAAAAGATTGATGAACACCGCATACGGATTGTAGAGAATTTTAAAGGCTTGGCTCTCTTCATTGATCTTGCCTTTAATCAAGGACGGGAAGCAGATCAAATTTTACCGTCTTTATATGAGGAGGAAAGAAATTTAAGTCAGGCCGATAATCCCTATATTGAAACGATGTGGTGGAAGTATAAAAAGGAATAATAGAATTTGTTGAGGGAGAAGCTTTGCCATATTTCTAATACTAAACAGAAATAAATTATTGTTGAGGTGAAAAACTTTGGCGAAGCTTTTCAAAGCAATTGTATGGATTCTAAGTATCTTTGTATTTTTGATATTAATTTTTGGTGTTTATGCTATACCGTTACTTCCAATATATAAACACCTAGGTGAAAATGTTGTCGCAAATCAAATAGCCGGAATGAACTATATGCTTACTTTCCTTGCGATGGTTGGAGCAGTTGCCGGCATTGGATTCACTGTTTTTGGTTACTATGAATCCAAGAAATTTCCTGAGCTTATTAAACAAGAGATACACAGTCAATTAGATGAAAAAGCAAGAAAAGTGAATGAACTAAATGTGAGAATCAATTTATTGAATGATCAAGTCTTAGAGATGTACAAAACAAAGAAGTTCGATTCATTAATAAACTTATAGAGTTTTATGGGCTATGGCTAACCGGTCATAGCTCTTTTTAGTAGGTGAAAATCATGACCACAGTAGGCAGATCCAACATTGAGATTACCGCAACCGACCGTCAGGCACGGCGAACCATCAGCAGCTTTTTTCGAGATTTGGAAAACACCGGCCAGCGAATCGGACAAGCCATGCAAAGGATGAATCCTTTTGAAACCATCGAACAAGGGGCTAATCAATCGACCCAGTTCCTTGAGAGATATAAGTCCCGTTTTTTAGCGGCGATCGATCAGATGAATGCGAAGGCGACACAGTCCAAAAAAATGATGGATATTTTGCCGGAGACCAGTAGCATTCAGCGGATCGATCGCTTTTTTCTTGGCATTGGAGATCGGCTTGAGCAGATGGCCAAACAGGGAACGGCGGCGAACTTAGCGATCACGATGTTAGGGAGAAACGCCAGTTTAAAAGAGATTCTGGATCGGATCAAGCTCATTAACCAAGGGCTGGCCCGGATGCAAGCATTAGCCACAACGTCCGCCATCGTATTGGGTCTGTTTACCACAGGCATGGTGAAACTCTCCAATACCGTCGATGGCCGTCTTGTACCAGCAGTGCAGGCGTTCAAACGGGTTTGGCTTTCCGCATTGAAGCCATTTGCCCAAATTTGGACCGACTTTGCTCTGAAAGTGATTCAAGCGGGAACGGCCATCGGGCGGTTTATTGAACGGTTGAACCAGATCAACCCGGCTATTACCAAGATGGCGGGAATGTTCCTTTATCTCTTTACGGCAATTACGCTTTTTCTTTCGCCAATGGCGATCGGGATTGGTCGAGCGCTTGGAATGCGGGCGGCATTTACGGTTCTCTTTAATACCTTCAAACCGCTAATCCTAGGTTTCTTACGGGTTGCAGGTATGGCTTCCCTTATTTCCGCTGCATTAGTCATTCTGGGTGGGATTCTCATTCGCCTCTGGCAAAATTCCGAGGTCTTTAGAAACGCCATCATTCAAGGCTGGAACGCAATTAAAAATGCAGTAATGAGTGCAGTTCAACCCCTGATCCCAAGCCTCCAGCGCTTGTGGAGTGCTTTTGTCCAGTTACTGAATGCGTTCACGGGCGGCGGACTTACGGTCGGGGACTTTTGGAAAAGCCTTGGAGACTCGATTGGTCGGGTGATTCATGCCATCGTTCAAGTCGGCGTTCCACTCCTTCAAGGTGCTTTGCAAGTCATCTCAATCGTTTTGGGGGGAATCGTCGACGGACTGACCAAAGGATTTCAGGCATTACAACCTTTTATTGAACAAACGGTTCACTATCTTGAGGGGCTCTTTTCTGGAATACAGGGAAACAAGGCCAATTCAATCATTAAGGAATGGAGAAGGAATTTTGCCTCCTTCTTGGCCTTTTTAAAACCGATTATGGGGCAAATCGTGCAGATTATTGGGCAAGCCTTTCAGCTCATCGGCCAGATTATCAAAGTGGCCGTGATGGTTTGGGGGACCGAGATCAAGATCGCTTGGACGGCGATTGAAGCAATCTTCTCCAACCCGACGGTTATTTCGGTGATTCAGCCGTTCTGGATATATATCAAGACTGTCATTTCTAATGCACTAAGCATCATTTTAAATGTGTTAAAGCTGTTCTCCAATTTGCTTGCTGGAAACTGGGAAGCCGCATGGCAGAATCTGCAAAACATCGTTGAACGTATCGTGACCATCCTTGCTTCCACCATCTCGACCAGTTTTCAGATTCTCTTGACCATCTTTGCTTCAGTATGGAGCGCGATTTCTTCTCTTTTGACTAGACTATGGAACCGGATTCTTAGCACCGCCTCCGCGATTTGGGGAGAAATCGTTTCGTTCTTTGTCGGGGTCTGGAACGGGATCGTTTCATTTGCTACTTCTATTTGGACGAGCTTGGTAACCTTTTTGACCGGGCTGTGGAATGGGTTGATGGGAATCGCCACGGTGGTCTGGAATGCGATTACTTCGGCCATTGTGACCGCATTTACGTGGATGTACAATCACAATTACTATTTCCAGGCGCTGGTCGATACCATTGTGGCTGCTTGGAATATCGCGAAACAGTGGACGATAAACACATGGAATGCCATCACTTCTTTTTTGACAAGTGCATGGAATCAGTTGCGATCCATCGCCTCTTCCACCTGGAATGGCATGAAGTCGGTGATCCTGGCCGTTTGGAATACGGTAAAGCCTTGGCTGGTGAGCGTCTGGAATAGTCTCCGATCGGTTGCCACTTCCGTATGGAATGGCATCAGAAGTGTGATTTCCAGTGTGGTCAGCGGCCTCAGAGCCGTGGTCACTTCGGCTTGGAACAGTATCAAAGCGGCCACCTCCTCCGCTTTCAATTCCGTTAAATCAACGGTGACAAGCATCTGGAACTCGATTAAATCGATGTTGTCCGGACTGGCGAATCAGGCTGCTGCTTGGGGAAGGAATTTGCTTAATAACTTTGTTAGCGGGATCAAAAGCCGGTTCTCCGCCTTGGTTAAGGTCGTGAAAGATGCGGCATCAACAGTAGCCGCTTACCTTGGATTTCACAGTCCCGCCGAAAAAGGCCCCGGAGCCGATGCAGACAAATGGTTTGTGAACTTAATGGAGATGCTGGAAAATTCCATCCGTATCCGGGTTCCTCATTTGCGGGCCGCCGTGCTTGATGCCGCAGAGCAGTTAAATGCCATTACTGTGTTAAATCTCGGGGGAACTCTGCAAAGAGCGGGAATCGTTTCCGCTTCCACCAGTGAATCATCAGTTCAACAAGTCCACAATGAAGTCCATATCTATGCGCAGGAGGCTCCTTTAACCGAAGAGCGCTTAATCCGCTATCTCCGGCGAATGGATTGGCTGCGGTAGGAGGTGAAATCGTGCCGGGTGAAAGGATAACCTGGGTGGATCAAAACGGAGTCGAAACCGTTCTTTCTTATCAACCGGGTGTGGAAAATACCATTCTTCTTTTATATGACCGAGAAGGCTTTGAAATGCCTTCTTTTTCTTTTGCAGAAGAAAAAATCCCGCTTCAATATGGTTCTGTTCTTCAAGATATCCAAGTGGAACCGCGGGAAGTGGATATGGCAGTCATGTTTCGTGGGAACGATTCCGCCGATTTGCAGCGGAACGTTCGTTGGTTTAAGAGGTTGTTTAATCCTTTACGCGGAGACGGAAAGCTGTGCGTACTTACAGCCGATGGTGTAGAAAGGGAATTGGTTTGCCGGTATAAAAGCGGGATGGAGGGACGGGAAAAGACGGGGGAGTCAGGGGACCGATATAAAAAAATGGTGCTGACGTTTCGGGCTTTTGATCCGTTTTTTTATTCCACCCAGGTTTTTACCAATACGTATCAACTCAATACCAATCCCCCAAAATGGTTTCCCCTTTTCCCGTTAAGATTAGGAGGAGAGGCTATTAGCACCGAGATTCAGTTGGATAATCAAGGGGATATTGAAACCTTTCCGGTTTGGACCATCTACGGGCCAGGTCAAAATCCTATGCTTCTCAATCTTACGACCGGCTATTACCTGATGTTTGAGAATCTGTCTTTGGATGTGAATGAATTTGTGACCATCGATACCCAAAAGCGCATCATTGAAAAGAATGACGGAACCAATCTTTATCCGGAACTGAGCATTGGTTCGACCTTATGGAGATTAAATGCCGGGGTCAATATTGTCCATATGGAGATGGACGGCGCTTCTTCGGATTCAAAAATCGTCGTTTGGTATCGGGAGCGATATTTGGGGGTATAGCATGGCGCTTTATGAAATTTGGGTGAGAGATCGGGAACTCAATCTCGTGGGTTCGATCACGACTTTTCGGCAATTGGAATTGACCATGAAATTTAATGATGTAGGGAAATGGACATTGGATTTACCGCTGGACTCACCTGATGTGGGAATGCTGTTAGAGGTTCGGAAACAAGGGGGTGGGATTGGAGGGATTCTTGTCACCAGAGACGGGAATCCCATTTTTTCTGGCCCGATTCGAAATGTGGAAGTCAATAACGACCTTAGTTCAAATAGTGGATATACCTTCTATGGCACGGATGACAATGGTTTGTTAGGGACACGTCTGGCGCTTCCGCCGCCTTATTATGCGATTGCCGGAACCGGATACGGATATGACGTTTTCACAGGTCCTGCCGAAAGTGCCCTCTACCATCTTGTTCAGCGGAACTGTGCGGAACTGGCCTCGGCCTATCGAAGGATTCCGGGGTTATACACAGATATTGACATGAAGCAAGGGAAAACGGTGACCATTCGTTCGCGATTGGACCCCTTGATTGACAAATTGCAAGAAGCGGCATTGGCAGACGGGAACCTTGGCTTTCGGGTGTTGCAGTTCCTGAACAACTTCATGATTTTTCAGGTATATATCCCTCAAGATCGTGCGCAGGATCTTGTTTTTTCACGAAAGCGGGGGAACTTGGGTTCCTATCGGTATTCCGTGGAAGCTCCGGCAGCCAATTATGTGATTGTCGGGGGAGGGGGAGAAGGGGAAGCGCGAACGTTTATGTATAGCGGGGATGAACCGAGCCGGACCTTGTACGGGACGATTGAAATGTTTGTCGATCAACGTAGCAATACAGATAACAATGAACTTCTGCAAGCACTAAACAATGCACTGGTGGAAAACACGGAGAAGACCAGCCTGGAAATTTCCCCTCTCGATGTTCACCCCACCCGTTATTTGGAGAACTATGATCTGGGAGATCGGTGTACCGTTGAAGTGGAAGGGGAAATCATTCAGGATGTGATCCGGGTCATCAATATTACCTTGGGAAAAGACGGTGAAAAAATTGTTCCAACGGTGGGAACGCCGAATGTCGGGACTCAATTTCGACTGTTTGACCAGTACCGGAATCTCGAAGCAAGAGTAGGAAATTTGGAAAGAAGGTGAGTCTATGCCAGCCATCGTGAACTCCTTTCCTTGGGATGATACGCCAAGTTATGAAGCGGATTGGCGCGACATGATGGAAAATATGCGATCCACCGGGATTATTGTTCAGGGACCAATCATGGATGGATCAACCGGGGATTGTGCGGTCTCTCCGGGAACGGGTTTGCAAGTGAAAGTCGCTCCGGGAAAAGCCTGGGTCAAAGGGCACATGTGGAAACACACCGCGGACTATGTTTACTTGCCGATCAATGCAAATACATCGGGATCTTCAAGAACCGATTTGATTGTACTTCGGGCTGACTTTACGAACAATTTCATGACGTATACCGTCATCCAAGGACCGAATGCGGTTCCCATTAACAATTCCACAACCTGGGATCTTCCGCTGGCCGAAGTAACGGTTCAAAACAATGCCAGCAGCATTTCTTTGGCGGATATTAAGGATCGGAGGATGACATCGAACCACGCGGGATTTCGTCCGATTTGTATTTTGCGAAACTCCACCGGTAAAAGTTTGGCGACCGGAACCAATGCCACCCTCTCATGGGATACGGAAGAACTGAATCCAGTTGGAATGCATCTGGTTAGTGACCGGATCACGATTCGGGAAGATGGAGTTTATGAAGTGGGCTGTTCAACCGTATGGGAAACGGTGGCTAATTCGGATAACTTGAGGCGGATTATTCTTTTTCGGAACCGTGGGGGAACGATCGATGCGATCGCGCACGGTTCGAGTCGTGGAGCGGGGGTTGTCGGTGTGGATGTGGGTGTTTCCGCGCGCAGGGTCATTGACCTGCAAAAAGACGATTATCTATACGTAACAGCCTACAATGACAGTGGAGCGACGTTGAACATTAAGGCATCAGGGTTATATTCTCCGGTTTTCTGGTGCATGAAATTGGGGGAATCCAAGGGACTTTAACCGTTTTGCGGATATGTGGCAAAGCGGTTTTTTGTTTACGGAGGTGTAGAGCCAAATGTTGACCACCGACGAATGGGGAGAATTTTTGCTCAAGTTTACTGTTGGTGTACTGGGAGGGATCACCGCCCAACTTTTTGGGGGATGGTCCGATGCTTTAAAAGCTTTACTGATTTTTATGACGATCGATTATGTCACCGGCTTTCTGGCAGCCCGAAAAGAAGGGAGACTTTCGAGTACGACGGGTTTTTTTGGAATCATGAGAAAGGTGATGATCTTTGCGATTATCGCTGTGGCTCATGTGATTGACACATTATTGGGAGATGGACACCTGCTCCGGGACGGGGCGGTGTTTTTTTATTTGGCGAACGAAGCCTTGTCTATTGTGGAGAATTCAGGACGCATGGGTTTGCCGATTCCGTCAGAACTGAAAAAAGGAATTGAAATCTTGCGTGGAGGAAAGGAGAAGAAAAAATGAAGACCATCATCCTTGATCCTGGACATGGAGGGCCGGATTCCGGTGCAACCGGCTTCGGTCTGAAAGAAGCCGATGTGGCGTTACAATTAGCAGAAATGGTTGGAGACTACTTTGGAAAGTATGAGGTCGTGGTTACTTTTACGAGGAACCGGAACACGTCGTCTTCTTATCCTGGGCCGCCAGAGGGACTCTATAAACGGATTAACTATGCCAACAGCAAGAGCGCGGATCTTTTCTTGTCTTTGCATTGCAATTCCGGAGGTGGTTCTGGCTTTGAGTCTTATATTGCTAAAGGAGCTCCCGCCAAAACGCAACGGATTCAAAAGGCAATCAATGAAAGCGTGTTGGGATATCTGAAAGGATATGGGATTGATCCACATGGGAATGCAGCAAAAAATGATACACAAGGAGCTCATTCCCGGATCGCCGTTTTGCGTGACACGAGGATGAGTGCGGTTTTGTTGGAATGCCTGTTTATAGATAATCCAAGGGAAAATAAGCTGTTGCGGGATAAGAGGTTCTTGGATGGGTTGGCTGGAGCCATCGTTAAGGGAGTGGCAGTTGCTTTTGGATTGAAAGAGAAAGTGGACAGGCCGAAACCGATGTATAGGGTGACGGTGGACGGGGAGGTGATTTATGACACGGCTTATGAGGAGAAAATTGTAGGTATAGTATTAGAAGCAACAGGAAAGCAGGCAGAAGTTATTCTCCTTAAAAAGTTATAGATAAGCGTATAGAATAAATAAAAGGGAGGGGTGTGGAAATACCCTCCCCTTCTTTATAAAAATGATGCCATCTGGTTCAAGTGAATAGTACAAATCGATTCCGACAATATATGTAAGAATTAGGTCGGAATTTAAATATGGCTTAGTCATTCGGTGGGTCCCCAGCTAATTTCATTGAATGGTGTGGCATGTTATTCACCCCTTTTGTAATTTTCAGTTTCAATTGTACATCAAGTTCAAGCATCCTTGCCACGATTTTATGAAATTTAGGATCATTTACAGCCCGATAACAAAAGGCTAGTTTTTCTCGAACCTCAGGTAAGGGCTGTTCCGGATGTAATCTTTCTTCATAATCCCAAACTTGTTCATAGTAAGGGATAGCTTCTCGTAATTCATTTCGACGGATGTAATAATCGCCGTACAATTCCAATACTTCCATGTGACGGAATGGATCTTCCGTTTCTCGGCTAATTTTTTCAGCCTTATCAAGCATTTTTTTTGCTCTGTTCCAGTCTTCTTTCAAAGAGTAAAGTTCGCCTAAACGCATATAGGGGGTAGCCAGTAAATGTTCATTACTAACTAACTCTTCTAAGTCAAGAGCATAAAGGTAGTATTCTTCTGCTTCAAATAAATCGCCGCACTCTTTGTAGATCGCGCCAAGCAGAGTATATATTTCTAAGGCTTGTTCTGGACGGTTACAGGTTCGTGTAATTTCTAAAGCTTCATTTGCATAGGAACGAGCTTCTTTAAATTGCCGTTTTTTGAAGAGGAGTAGAATGTGTAAGGCATAGACTTGTAACTTGGTGTCAATATGATCGATTAAACCAATTTCCTCTTGCATTTTCCGAACAATTATTAAGGCATCCTCGTCTTCATCAAGTTTTTCCAAATAGATAACCTCGCTAATCAATAAATTGTATATAATACCAGCTCTATCGCCATCTTGTTGATAAACTTCTTTTCCTAAACGTATATGGTCCAACGCCTTAATAAGGTTTTTGTCTTTAAAAAATGCTATTTTGGCTAAGTACAAATGGCAAACAGCAGCTAAATTGCTCTTATCAAATTCGAAATGTCTGTTTAATTGATTAAGCACATACTCAAATTTTTTTCGAGCAGAATTCCAATTCCTACGATAGATGTGACATTTTCCTAAGATTAATTGTTGAACGACATAAAGAGGGTCATATGGGTCGAATGTAAGTTGAATTAGTTTTTCTTCTGCACGATTAGGACTATGGAGTTCGATTAATCGTTCAACATGGTTTAGATAGCGTAAGTCTTTCGAGTTAAGCGTTTCATCTGTTTCAATGAGTTCTAAGACATACTGCAAAGAGGTATTCAGCAATTTGCAATAGACTTCAATCTTTTCAACGGTGACATGATCTTTTCCGTTTTCGATGTTTGAAAGGGTTGCTACAGATATATTACCCATTGTGGCTAAAACTTGTAATTTGTGACCACCCTTTAGACGAAGTCTTTGTAAAACCGATCCGACCTTACGTAACTGTTCTGGGGTTAAAGATATATCGTCTTGCTCTCGTTTCATAGTTACCTCCCGTTTTTTAATCACTTCTTTAAAAAAGTAGTACGGCAATAAAGGGGATTTCTTATTGTAAGGGTAAATAACCACGTTTTTTTAATTCGTGAGTTAAAATGAACCGAAATTATAAATATTCTAATACATTTGCCTGTGTTTTATAATGTAAGTAATCAATCATCCAGTAAGAAAATCAGAATGTTGGTGTTATTTTAATAATAACACGAATATTGGGAGAATGGATGAGAATCTAAAAATTTTATAGGGAGGGTGAAGATCATTGCTGAAATTGAGAGTTGAAGGTAAAGTGCATCAGGTGGGACCGTTCATGACTGACCTTAATCATCATTCGAAGATTAATTTCCATCAAAAAGAGACACAAACGGATGAAGATCATGTTTGTATTACTTGCGATATTGATCTACAACCATCTCGTAGAGTAAAAGTTGTTGAGTTTTTGAGAGAGGGAAAAGTTATTATCACAATGCCTCTGCTTGATTTGGTTGTTGCAGAAATCGAGGAAGGGAAAACAATTCTTGCAGGTAAATCATTTGACATTTTTTCTGGATAAAAAAAGAGCCAGAAAAATGGCTCATACAAAGCAGAGTTATTTACCTAATTATATCATGGATGGGAGATGGAGGGAACCAGATCAAAGAGGTTCCTAAATGAAGAGTAGAAAAATCATTTACTGGTGGGATGAATCAGAACGAGAACTTATCGTTGTTTGTCCTTCCAGAAATAAACGAAAAAGGATTAAAAATCCGAGAAGAATCGAACGTTTTTTGCAAGTGCATCGGGTCACATTGGAAGAGTGCAAGGGTGTCAGATGCGATTTTGATCATCTAGGACTGTTCAGGAAATTTTGGTGGTAGGAAAACGGATTGTAACGACGGGTAAGCGGTAAACACATACAAAAGGCTTGGATACTCGGTGTATAGATCCGAGTATCCAGTCCGTTAAAGGGTGTTGAAAGTGTTGCGAATAACGGTAGAGGGACCAGAAGAGAAAGTAAGAGCATTTTTGAAGGATTTCTCCATCCTTCCGCAACATAAAGTATTGGCTACATCCGTCCCTTACGAAGATGATGAATTGGCACAAGGTGAGGTACAGATTCTTTGCCATTTTCGACATATCCCGCTGAGTGAAATCAACGAACCGATTTCCGTTACATTTCAAACCAAGGATGGAAAGTATTTAAACTTTCATTTGTTGAGTGGGCACGTTATTCGGGAAGGAGATACCATTTCAGTAACAGGAAAGGCTGTATCTGGTCTACTGAAGGAGTAAAAATGGATTGGGTTTTGACGATTCTGTGCAGATGCACCAGGAGGTAACGCTCATGATGGTTGGCTTAGGTGTGATTGCGATTTTATGTGCGGTTTGGAAAATGATTTTTTTACTGAGGAAAAGAAAAGACCATCTTATATATGAAATTGCGGATAAAACCTCACTTTTTGATTACTTTTTGCTCTTGGCTACGGTCTTGATGTTTTTAGTTGGAAAGAGTACTGTCATTCAGCTTTATCTCCTTGATGTCCTTCTCATTATTGGAATTGCAAACACAATGATGACTTTTTACTATGCAAAAAGGGTGAAAACATGATTAAGCAAACGGAAGATGAGTGGTTGCACGAAATGAGTCAGCGATTTCCAAACTTAAGAAAAGCGACCTTTGAATGTCCACAGTGCGGCCATGTTCAGTCGATTGAGGATTTTCTCAATCTCAATCTCGATGTAACTAGAGCTTATAAGTATGGGGCGATATGTAAACGAAGAAGGTTGTTCTTTTTCTGTTGATGATGATAATTGTTCACTCGGCAAAATGAGGATTGTTGTTACAAGGAATAATGATAAAATCAAAGTGTTTGATTTTATCTAAAATTTATGTTTGATATTTTTATTATTCTTATGTTTTCTTATGTTTTCGGCAGGATAATGAGAATTGATGTAGAAATGGATATTGACGTAAAAATGGGAATAATTAGCTTCCTGCATCAAGTAGTAAGATGTGCTATTGATCTTAGTTTAAAAGTAGCGGTTTAAGATATAATGTGTTAGTGTATTTATATATTTGACTTGGGAGGCTATTTTATGCTTGACATCAACTTTATCAGGCATAATCCTGACAAAGTGCAACAGGCTGCTGACAACAAAGGAATAGCGATCAGCGTTTCTGAATTGTTGGATTATGATCAAAAGAGGCGTGAGTTTATTCAGGAAATTGACACGTTGCGGGCGGAACGGAATAAAGTCTCAAAAGAAGTGCCTAAATTAAAAGGCGATGAGAAAAAATTAGCCATTCAGCGAGTAAAAGAGGTCAATGTAAAGCTAAGTGAGTTGGAAGCTCAATTTGAAGAAGTAAACAAACGATTCAATGATTTAATGTTACTTGTTCCTTCGGTACCATTAGATGATGTTCCAGTCGGGGAAACGGATGAGGATAATGTGGAGATTCGTAAAGAAGGCATTATCCCAGAGTTTGATTTTCCTATTAAAGATCATGTGACTTTGGGTGAGATGCATGACATGATCGATATCCCTCGAGGGGTAAAAATCGCCGGAAGTCGCATGTATTTTCTTAAGGGAAAAGGAGCAATGCTGCATCGTGCAGTGATTCAGTTGACCCTTGACTTCTTGGCAAAACGTAACTTCACACCAATGGTTGTTCCAGTAATGGTTCATGAAAAAGCTATGTATGGAACTGGGTATTTTCCATTAGGAAAAGAACAAACCTACGTAACGCTAGATGATACACCAATGAACTTTGTCGGTACGGCGGAAGTCCCCTTAGTCTCTTATTACTCAGATGAAGTTTTGGACGTTTCTCAGCTGCCTATTCGAATGGCTGGAGTTTCCGATTGCTTTAGAAGAGAAGTTGGTTCAGCAGGTAAAGATACGCGCGGGCTGTATCGTGTCCATCAATTCACAAAAGTAGAGCAGGTAGTAATTGCTCCGGCAGATCCTGTCATTTCTGAGCAAATTCATTATGAGTTGCTTTCCAATGCTGAAGAGATTCTTAAGTTGTTGGAACTGCCTTACCGAGTGGTTGAAGTTTGCACTGGTGATATGGGACAAGGGCAGGTTAAAAAGCATGATATTGAGACGTGGATGCCGAGTAGGGAGAAATATAGTGAGACTCATTCCTGTTCATCCTTCTTTGATTTTCAGGCCCGGCGTTCTGGAATTAAATATAAAGATGAAACGGGAAGATCGAAATTCTGCTACACATTAAACAATACTGCTATCGCGTCCCCACGAATCCTAATTCCACTTTTAGAAAATCATCAACAAGCAGACGGATCAATCTATATCCCAAAAGCACTACGGCCTTATCTTGATGGAGTCGAAAAATTTGAACTGGAGAATGAATAAATTCGGGGAATTAATCATCCTTACCTTTACAGCAAGTGAACCTTAGGATATTGTTGCGGTTTTGGTGAGGATGATTTTTTATTTCATACTTAGGAAGGATGAGGAAATAGTGGGGAAAATTATTGATTTGACTTTAGAAATGGAAGATGGTCTTCAAACATTTTCTTCACATCCAAGAATGGTGGTACTAAATCATGTTACTCATGAATTTACGGCGCCAAGATACATTGACCCATGTAAAGGTTTTGCATCTAAAATGTTAATATTCTCAGATCACGCCGGTACCCATGTAGATGCACAGAATCACTATGTTGAAGGAGGTGAATGTGCAGCCAAAATACCTATTGAGAAGCTGATTGGTAAAGCAGTTTGTATCGATGTTTCAAACAAGGAAAAGAATGATGTAGTTGATTCAGCCATGTTAGAAAGGGTTTGCCAAGAGAATTATCTCAATATTGAACAAGAATCTATAGTCTTGATCCGGACTTTTCCAGGCTCTTGGGGAGAAGATAACTTCTTTGAATGGCAAGGAATCAATGATGATGCGGCAGCGTGGTTACAAAGTAAAAAAGTGAAAGCTGTTGGGGTTGATCTGCCTATTGCGGATGAAGTGGGGAATATGCAACGGCCTGTGCATATGCGTATGCTCAAAAGCAATATCTATTTAATAGAAAATTTAATAAATCTCCACATTGTTGCAAATCAGACTTTTACCTTTATTGGATTGCCATTGAAAATCAAGGGTGCAACAGGTTCACCGATTCGTGCAGTGGCTGTCTTAAATGACTGAATTAAGGGAACTGGGGAGGAGATTTTAATGTCTGAGAAGAGTTATATCCCGACCAAAGTGTATGCAAGTGCTGAAGACCTCCCTTCGGGGGTTGTAAAGGAATATCCTCAGTTTGAAACGAATGTCCAGCTTATTGACTTAGGGAAAGGAGCATACTGCTTAAATCACGCACTACGACTTGAGCAAATCTTTGGTGGTCAAGTTTTGAAAGAGGCCTATTACAATGTATTAGATGAAAAAGCCCATTTGGTTGAAGAACGTCTTCTACAAGCAATGTTTGATAAAGGATTTCTCGTTCCGCCAGGAGTTTCTCCAGATCGTGAACATCGTCGCTTGATGAAGCAAGAAGATCAAAAAAAGGATATTTCAATATCATTTACATTGCTGAGAATTCTGCTTACGGATATTTGTAATCTCGCGTGTTCATACTGCAAGGTTGTTCAGAACGTTGCATCTCCTCTAACTACACCAACTTCTTCAAACCGATTAGAACAAGTGATCCAATTTTTCTTTAATAACTCTGATCCTAAACGTAACAAGATTATCCATATTACTGGTGGAGAACCGACGTTATTTTGGGACTCAGTAAGGTTGATTATAGATTTGAAAGAAAAATATCAAAGGCCAAACGAGCATATTTGGATTGTAATGGGAACCAATGCAACCAGAATCGATGATGAAAGAGCTCGCTATTTGGCCGAAAAAGATGTTAAGTGTATTGTATCTATGGATGGACCTGCAGAAATTCACGATCAATTGAGAGGGACCAGAGGTGGACAAGGTTCTTGGGAAGCAGTGGATCGTGGAATAAAAAAATTGAAAGAAGTCGGCGTTGAAGTATCGATTTCGATGGTTTTGGGAAAGCACACAATTAATGAAGCCTATTCAATCATCGATTGGTTTTTGGAGGAGTACGAGCCTACTGGTTTGGGGGTTAATTTTATGAAACCTCCGACCCCAGACCAAAAAGACTATGAATATCTCATTGATCCAAATTTATATGCGGATACAATGTATGGAATTCACAAGTCGTTTCGTAACAAGGGACTGTTTTTGGAACTGGTTTATCGTAAATTGCAACCTTTTGTAGAGCAGAGATACAGATTTCATGATTGTGGGGCTGCCGGAGGTACAAATCTAAACGTCGATGCAAAAGGTAATGTTGGACCTTGCAAGTCTTTTTTAGTGATGGATCAGTTAGCCTTGAAAGATTTGGATTCTGATTCATATCGCTCAACAGTTATTTCGCAATGGCGGAAAAGATCTCCTATTTATTACTCCTATTGTAATGATTGTTCGGCTCGGGGAATGTGCGGAAATGGTTGCGCATATGATGCACAAATTCATTCAGGTGATGATATGGCAATTGATATACGAAGCTGTGAGTATACGAAAAGATTCCATGAGTTATTTATTGAAGATTTGTTCAATATTGTTAAACCTCGTGATTTTGATTTATCTTCATGGTGGCATGTTCCATCAAAAAAGGAAAGGGAAGCGGTTCTTGGTAATGTAAAGGCCAGACCCCGAACGTTAAGCTATTCAATTGGTCATCAAACCATGGACTGATGCTTTTACCAGGTGCCGTCTTTTTGATGGCACCGAATTCCACTTTTTTATAGAGGAGGAAAATATGGAATCATCATTATCTCTCAAACTTCAAAAGATTGCGACCCAAGCGTTTTACGATTATGTACTGCCAATGATTAGACGGGATTTTCCACAAATAGAAAAACGTTTTTTAGTTAATATTACTTCATCTGTTGCCTATGGAGTGGCGGATCAATATTCAGATTTAGATATGTTTATAATTTTTGAACATCATCGGGATTATGAGAAATTTGCTGAACCATTAGAACAAGCCATCAATCAAATAAAATTTCCACAGGAATTTTATAGTGTATGTGACAAGGGAATAAGATTTGAGCTAGAAAGTTTGAGAAGATCTGATATAAGTAAGATTTTTCATTGCAGTGATAATGATGTTGCTTGGATGTACCAAACGGATTGGCTTATACATTGGTTTTTAAATGCAATTACGATATACGATCCAGCTAAATTGGCCGAGAGATTTAAACAGAGATGTTTTTTCTATCCAAAACATATATTAGAGAGCAAAATATATTTTTCTATTCTCTCGATGTGGACTGATTATTACTTGTTAAAAAAGAAAAACCATGTTTTTTCCTACTACTCGTTAAGGCTTTTGTTTAGGATTTTATCTCGTACATTGGATATTTACTATTGGCGTAACGGTTCATATACTCCACATCCCAAGTGGAAATACCGATTAGCTACATTGTTAAAAAAACAATATCGCCATAATCCAATCTTGTGGTATATCGATCAAGTCTTGGAGGCAATTTTGAAGCGAGACTTTGTTAATTGTCTTAATAAAATCGAATGGTTAATTGAATATTTAGAAAATGAGATTGATTCCCGATCGAATAATCAGGGCATATCTGTTTTGGAGAAGGGATTAGTCAAAATAGAATCAGATCAACGAGTTATCTATTTGATTGAAGATACAGTGATTAATAAAAAACGATTTAAAGAACTTAAATCGTTAATCTTCGCAGGAAAAAGATTACTTTATCCAACTGAGATTGGGTACTTTCATTTTAAACGTCCAGGTTACAACTATGATATTGCAATGCGTATATCTGATCGTTTTAGATATTTGATGAATAAACAAAACCATCAAATTCCCCATTATATGATTGATGAAAATAACAATATTCAAAGAAAGAGATTTCGTTATTACAACTTTATTGTGTGGAGAAAGATTAGGGTTGTGGAAAAGGCATTAAAAAGAAACGATAAATTTCTTTATATTTGGTACAGCATTCAAGTGATTGATTATCTACTTGAAATAGCATTTCGTCTGGTAAATGATTTTATGCCAATGGAAGAAATAAGTGGCGAGAGTATTTTGCATCTTTATTCAAGAACGAATAGTTATTTGTGGGATATTGTGAGTGAAAATGAGTTTGCAAATATAGTTCTGAATGAACCTGGGAAATTTATTCAATTGTGTTGGGAAACATTTCGTCATTTTCAATCAATATTTTTACAAAAGGGATTTATCACTCAAAAAGAAGCTGAATGGCCGTTAGATACTCAATTTGAAATTGAATATTGGAAATATGAGAACCTATTCCTTTAGTGGAGGGATCAATATGATTTATTCTGCCCTTCTTGGAAATCCTGTTGATCACAGTGTTTCACCTCTTTTGTTTAAAGAATTCGCAGACTTATGTGGAATCGAAAATTATGACCACCTTAAGCTCTGTGTATTGTATGAGAGAGAGTTACCAGCGTATTTACGTACATTGCAGTTAATTGGTTGTGTTGGAGCAAATGTAACCCTTCCTTACAAGTTATCAGTGATTCCATATTTAAACGAAGTGGATGAAAGGACGAAAGCGATTGGAGCAGTCAATACTATTATTTTTGAAAATGATCTTTTATTGGGGACAAATACAGATGGAGTGGGGGCTTTTCGTGCAATAACTGAACAATTGAGAGGAGTAACTTCAAACGATAAGATTGTAGTCCTTGGCTCCGGTGGGGCGGCTAGGGCGATTATTTATGAACTCTATAAAGTGACGGATCAAATTACTATATTAGCTAGGGATAAGGAAGAGGCAGAAAAAATTTCTATAGATTTTTCCTGTTCGGAACGTGCTCCTATCATGATCCAATCGTTGGATGAAGAAAACCTTTATCCAGTATTGAAGGATGCTGACTTCCTGGTTCAAGCAACACCTGTGGGGATGTATCCAAAGATAACTGAATCATTGGTATCTGAGGATTTGTTTAATCGATTGAGTTTAGAACGGGATGTAAAAACGTTTCATGTTTTTGACGCAGTATTCAATCCTTATAAAACCTTGTTATTACAATATGCCGAGAAATTTGGATTTCCTACTTGTTCAGGTATTTGGATGATGATTTATCAAGCTGTGGATGCATTTAATCTGTGGACTGGTTTTGATGTTTCACATGCAGATTTCGCGGTCATCGAAAGTAAGTTGAATCAAGCAATAAATAACCAATACAAAATATTAGAATAATATATTTTTATTGGAGAGGATTTTTTATGATGGATAATTTGTCATTCATCACTGATGAATATAGCGATTCAATTGATGAAGCTATTACTTTTGCCGTTGAAGCAGGCATCAATTTAATTGAATTAAGAACAGCAAACAAGAGGAATTTACTTGATTTTCCAATGGATGAACTGAAGGACATAGCGAAAAAAATTAAAAATCATAATCTGTGTGTATCATGTTTGGCATCTCCACTATTAAAATGGCATCCTGATCATATAGAGGGATTAAAAATAGAGAATGCTAGATTTCATTCATTTAAATACAACAAAGCTCCTAAGTCGGATGTCTATCAGAAGGCATTTGAAATTGCCGATCTATTTCAAACTCAATTTATAAGGATATTTTCATATTTAATGTATCCAGGATTTCAAGTTGATGATTTAATGTCAGACGTCGAATTGCTTATTCATTTAGCTTGTCAGTACGATAAAACGCTTTTAATTGAAAATGAACCTGTGTGTAATATTGATAAGCTTGGAAAGCTCTATGAATTTGTTACGCTGATAAACAGCCCACGAGTATGTGCATTGGTTGATGTAGGAAATCTTTACGAAATGGGACATCATGTAGACTATGATGATCTGAAAAGGCTGGCACCATTTATTCGATACTTACACATAAAAGATTATAGTATTGACTTAGGTCAATATGTCACGGTGGGGGACGGAGATGTTGATGTTAAAGAATATTTTCAGGAGTTATCCCGATTTGTGAATTTGAGACAACTACCAATATCATTGGAAACACATGTGAGGGAAGAAAAGAAAGTGGCGACGGAAAGATCAATTAAATATGTGAAAGATGTATTTGATACACTGAATATCAGTTGATTTTATCAGAAAAGAGGGATTCAGTGAGATTAGGAATCATTGGATGTGGCTATGTAGGGGTGGTTACAGCTGTCTGTTTTGCTGAAATAGGTCATAAAATTATTTGCCTTGATTGTAATGAACAAAAAATAAATGATCTGAAAAAGGGGAAACTACCATTTTACGAACCTGGTTTGGACGAGCTATTAGAAGAAAATCTTGAGAAAGGTCAGATTAAGTTTACGAACAGTTTAGATGAATGTGTTAGTTATGGAGACATCATTTTCATCACCGTTGGTACTCCTTCACTTCCTGATGGTAGTTTGGATGTCGCACAGATAGAGTTATTAGCTAAACAGATAGGACATTTAATTAATGGAGAGAAGACAATTGTAATAAAAAGTACTGTTCCAGTTGGTACTAATCGTCATGTACAAGAAGTGATTAGCTCAAGTAATTCAACCCCTTATAGATGTTCAGTTGTCTCCTGCCCTGAATTTTTGCGGGAGGGATCGGCCATTTCTGATACGTTTAATATGGAACGAGTTGTAATAGGCACAAATGAACCTTATGTGGCTGAGTTGATTGAACAACTTTACTCTCCTTTCAGTAAAAACTTTGTAAAGACGAATTGGGAAACGGCTGAGCTAATTAAACTGGCTTCGAATGCGTTTTTGGCTACTAAAATTTCATTTATTAATGAGATAGCCAACATCTCTGAAAAATGTGGTGCGGATGTGACAAAAGTAGCTTTAGGAATTGGGCTTGATTCTCGTATTGGAATGAGTTACTTACAAGCGGGAATTGGTTATGGAGGATCATGCTTACCGAAGGATACAGTTGCAACTGTTAAGTTAGCCCAAACTCTAGGATATGATTTTGAAATACTTAAATCAGCAGTAAATGTAAATGAAAAACAAATGCTTAAGCCTGTCAAATTGCTTTTGGAGGTATTAGAAGAACCAAGCTTATCAGGGAAATTAATCTCTGTTTTAGGTTTAACATTTAAACCAAACACTAGTGATATCAGAAATTCTCCGTCACTACGTATAATCAAAGAAATTTTGGAATTAGGCGGTACTGTGAATGCTTATGACCCTGTTGCGATTTCAGAGGTAAAAAGGATTTTTCCATCACTTAATTACTATGTGGATATTGAGGAAGCAATCAAGGGATCCGATGCAGTCCTAATCTTAACGGCATGGGATCATATTAAGAAATTTGATTTCAGCAAGATTTTTGCACTAATGAATGAACCATTAATAATTGATGGTCGGAATGTTTTAGATTCAAAGGAAATGGAAAAATACAAAATCGCTTACTATTCAATCGGTAGATCTGCACTATCTACAAGATGTGAAAAAGCTAAGCTCAGATGGACAAATTAAAAAGAAAAACTACCTTAGAGAATAAAAATAATACTAATTTGAAATGCAGAAGAAACTGCTAAAATCATTAACAAAAAATTTTTAATTATATAGTGATTGGCTATGAATAAAAAAGAAAACCGATGTCCATATTGCTGTCAGTATCTAAAGTGAAAGACTGCCGGCAGTTTTATTTTTAACGAACTACTTCACATCATTATCATGAATGTGGATGGACCTTCTGCCAGAGTCCATCCCTTTTAACGTTAGCTTTGCAGTTCGGCTAAACGTGCTTTCACTTTCTCGCGTTTCTCCAGATAATCTTTTTCTTTTCTTCGTTCTTCTTCGACAACATGGGTAGGTGCTTTGCTGATAAACCCTTGATTTGATAGTTTCTTTTGCACCCGCTCAACTTCTGCATTCAGTGTTTTCAGCTCTTTTTTCAAGCGTTCAATTTCTTGATTGATATCGATTAACCCTGCGAGTGGCAGTAAGATTTCGGCTCCTGTTACCACAGCACTCATGGCTTTTTCCGAAATGGAGAGATCGGAGTCGATGGTGAGACTTTCGGGATTGCATTGCTGGCGAATCCATTTCTCGCCAAGGCGCAGGTAGTGTAATGTCTTTTCATTATCTGGCCGAATGTAGATATCGACTTTTTTGTTTACTGGTACATTCACTTCCGCCCGGATATTGCGAACACTACGAATGACTTCCATGTAAAGTTTCATTTGTTCGACTGCTTCAGGGAATCGGAAACGATTCTCCGGCTCCGGCCACTTGCTAACCATGATGCTTATTCCTTTGTGGGGGAGATTTTGCCAGATTTCTTCTGTCACAAATGGCATGAATGGATGGAGTAAGCGAAGAATTTGGTCAAGAACGTAACAGAGAACGGAACGTGTGGTTTTCTTCGCTTCTTCATCCTCCCCGTACAGGGATAATTTCGCAAATTCAATGTACCAGTCACAGAATTCATCCCATACAAATTCATACAAAGCCCGGCCAACTTCGTTGAAGTGATACTCTTCCAATTGATGGGTGACATAGTTAATGGTTTCCTGCAAGCGGGTTAGAATCCATTGGTCCGCTGTATTCAATGAACCAGAGAGAGCGATATCGTCGATCCCGAAGTCATCAATGTTCATGAGTACAAAGCGGGAAGCGTTCCAAATTTTATTAATGAAATTTCGTGCCGATTCCAGACGTTCCCATCGGAAGCGCAGGTCTTGACCTGGTGTTGTACCAGTTGAAATCATAAACCGCATGGCATCCGCGCCATACTGGTCAATGACTTCCAAGGGATCAACCCCATTTCCAAGGGACTTGGACATTTTGACCCCTTCCGAGTCACGAACTAACCCGTGGATGATAACATCTTGAAATGGCTTTGTACCCGTAAACTCGATGGCGGTGAAGATCATACGCGCTACCCAAGGATAGATGATGTCATGCCCTGTAATCAAGACGTTGTTGGGATAGTACCGTTTTAAATCGGGGGTTTGCTCGGGCCAACCCATTGTGGAAAACGGCCATAAACCAGAGCTAAACCATGTATCCAATACGTCTTCATCCTGCATGATGTTCGTGCTTCCGCATTTGGAACAGGAAGCTGGATCTTCCATGGATACAGTGATTTCTCCACAATCTGCACAATGCCAGGCTGGAATACGATGACCCCACCACAACTGACGTGAGATGCACCAATCACGGATATTTTTAATCCAATCGACATAGAGCTTTTCAAATCGATCGGGGACAAACCTTACCTTATCCTCACTCTTTTGGAGTTCAATGGCTTTTTCAGCCAGAGGTTTCATTTTAACAAACCATTGAGTGGACAAATAAGGTTCTACCACTGCACCACTCCGTTCGCTGTGACCGACTGAATGAACATGCTCCTCAATGTTTACCATGATACCAGCTTCCTGGAGATCCTTGACGATTTGCTGCCGTGCTTCAAAACGATCAAGTCCCTGATATTTGCCGGCATTCTCATTCATTTTTCCGGTTTCGTCCATGACAATAATTTGCGGTAAATCATGGCGAAGACCGATTTCAAAATCGTTGGGATCGTGGGCGGGTGTGATTTTTACCGCACCTGTTCCAAATTCTTTGTCCACATATTCATCGGCAATGATGGGGATTTCTCGTTCCACAATTGGCAGAATCACCGTTTTACCGATCATTCCTTGGTAACGTTCATCCTCCGGATGGACAGCGACTGCGGTATCCCCCAGCATTGTTTCTGGACGAGTGGTGGCGACTTGAATATACCCAGAACCGTCCTTTAACGGATACCGCATATGATAAAGCGCACCTTTGACTTCTTTATAAATGACTTCGATGTCCGAGATGGCCGTTCGTGCAACCGGGTCCCAGTTAATAATGTATTTGCCGCGATAAATCAATCCTTTGTTGTACAGATCGACAAATACCTTCCGAACGGCTTTAGACAAGCCTTCATCCATGGTAAAGCGTTCCCGTGAGTAATCAATGGAGAAGCCCATTTTCTTCCATTGTTCATGGATGATGGATGCAAAGTGCTCTTTCCATTCCCATGCTTTCTCTAAAAACTTTTCCCGGCCAAGGTCATGACGGTTGACTCCTTCTTCTCGAAGTTTCTCCTCCAACTTCGCTTGGGTCGCGATCCCAGCGTGATCCATACCCGGAAGCCATAAGGTGTCATATCCCTGCATCCGTTTCATTCGAATAAGGACATCTTGCAACGTAAAATCTAATGCATGACCCATATGCAACATCCCAGTTACATTTGGTGGGGGCATCACAATACTGTAAGGCTCGCTATTTTGATCTTCCGAAGGTCTGAACAAATCATGGTCCATCCAAAATTGATATCTCTTGCTTTCCACTGCTTTTGGATCATACTTTGTGGACATTTGAATTTCTTTTGGCATCTGTTTCATCCTCCTTCCAATACGAAAAAGCCCTTCATCTCAAAGGACGAAGGGCTCGCGGTACCACCTTTGTTAGTGAAGAAACCATGGATTTCTCCACTCACTCATTTCCATTAACGCTGGAATACGTTTCCCACTACTGACCAAGGCGCAGGCGTTGGCAGGAACAACTCAGGAGCTACCTTCAACAGATTCCACCCGAAGAATCTCACAGCTGCCAATCTCTACAATTTGGCAGATTCTTCTCTCTGAGGGTTTTCCCTGTTTACTCTTCTCCGTCATAGTTGTTTTGGCTAACTATGCAACTAATTAACCGTTCACTCACATTTTGACCAATATCAGTTGGATTAATACCATTCTACAAGTCAGGCTGAATCTGTGTCAATATTTGTACTATCCATTTGATCACAGTGAAGGATAAAAATGGAGGGGAATTTCTAGAACAAAGCTAAATACATATTATCAACTTTGGAGTGATTACTCATTAGCATATGATAAGAACCAACCTATTGTTACTGAAACCTTCGATAGTAAAAATTTAACTCTTAAAAGAAATAAACCTTTATCGTTCGAAAGTCGAGCGCTATAAGCTGTACACGGTGTTAAGGTACATTTGAAAGATAAAAAAACGCCTTGGTATAACATTCCGTCTCACCGACTGACAGATGTAATTTAATCAAAGTTGACCAGATACTTTGATTTCAATCAGTTAACAGAAGGGATTGAGGACGAGTATAAAGATTACATCCATGCTTATATTACAAAAGTGTTGGGAGGTTAAATAAGATGGATGTTCAACGGCTGGAGGATTTTTGCCGGCCCTTTTATGAGGAAAAGGATATGATGCATAACTTAGATCATATTCATCGTGTTTTAAAAATGGCGTGTCAAATTGCTAAACCGTATCAGGATCAAATCGATCAAGAAGTCCTGATCGCTGGTGCTTATTTTCACGGAATCATAAACAAGGAAGAAAACCGAAACCAAATCCTCAACTTTCTTGAATCCCAAGGGGTTAATAAGGAGAAAATGCAAGCGATCCTGCAAGCGGCAGAAGGATCTCAGAAAGACTTCATTCCAGAAACATTAGAGGGAAAAATCCTGCATGATGCTCATTTGCTTGAAGGTGGTAAGACCTTTCTCATCGTGAAGTCGCTGATTACCGGTTCTTTGCGAGGATAGTCACTGGAAGAAACCATTCGTATTGTTGAAGAGAAGCTGCTTGATCGTTTCACCTGTGCGCTTCCTGAAAACAAGGCTCTTTACAAAGAAAAAGAAAAGTTTGCAAGAGAGTTGATTCAAGAGTTGAAGCCTTATCTTTAGAGAGGTTTATCTCTAAAGGCAGAAAGAATGAAAAGTTGTAGAATATAGAACTTTTCTTAGCGTCCTTGTGGCGCTTTTTATCTAGCTGGTCTGGAAGAATAGAAAAAATACAAGACAAGAAAGAAACGGAAAAGATAAAATAGAATCAAAGTCAAGATCCTGTAAAAGTTATTTTCCCAATATATATAGATACAAACAAGGGGGACATTATATGATTTCTGTTTTACAGACTTGCCAACCGCGCCCTGAGATATTGGCGGGAACATTTAATCCGGAAGTATTTACTGCTTCGCTCAGCCCGATCATTGATTTCTATCGTACGGGACGTAGCTCAATTGATAATATTTATACCAATGCACAACAGTTTTTTGATGAAGCGACCTATCCCACGCAAGGTCTGAAAACCACATTAACGGAAGTTTTCAGCCGAATTGCAGGTGATATGACAGTTCCTGCAATTCATCGTTTGGAAACGGCATTTGGTGGAGGAAAAACGCATACTTTGATCGCTTGTACCCACATTGCTTATCAGGGTAAAAAACTGGAAGGATCGATAGGAGAAATTCTCGATCCAAATCTTCTTCCTGCACCAGGCTCTGTATCCGTCGTTGGTGTGGCAGGGGATGAAATCCCGGTACATAAGTCAAAAGGGAAAGATCTCATTCCTTATACGCTCTGGGGTGAGATCGCATATCAAATCGGTGGAGAATCTCTCTACAAAGAAGTAGAGGAAGAAGCCACTTCTTATGCCGCACCGGGGCGCACCTATTTTGATAAGGTATTTGGTGGAAGGAAAGTTCTTCTCATGCTGGATGAGTTGGCTCAGTACGCCGCGCGTTTGGAAGCTGCACGACCAGATGGTGCGAACCAATTGGCAGCATTTTTGATGACACTTCATGGTTATGTCCGAAATCATCCTGGGATCGCCATCGTTTTGACACTTGCCAGTTCCACAGATGCATTTGCCAAACAAACCGAACGTCTGGCCGAATTGATTGCGGTTGTTCGAGGAGAAGAAATCACAGAGGATGACGCGGTGGGAATCAGCGAAAAGGCAATCAAGGATATCACCAGCGTGGTGGCACGAGATGCGGTTCAAGTAACACCTGTGCAGGCAACTGAAATTTCTTCCGTTTTAGCGAAACGACTGTTTGTCTCCGTAAATCGTTTGGCAGCAAGAGAAACCGCAGAAGAGTATATGGCGATGTATCGCCGAAACAGTAATCTGCTTCCAGAGGAGGCAGCCAGTGAGCGATTCCGTGATCGGATGGTTGCCAATTACCCGTTCCATCCCACTTTGGTAGATTTCCTAAATAAAAAATTGGCCGAAGCTGAAAACTTCCAAGGAACACGGGGAGTGCTCCGCGTTCTGTCTCTCGCAGTACGGAGTTTGTGGAAAAAGCAGATTGATGTTCCCATGATTCATACCTGTCATCTGGACCTCCGGACCGAACGGGTTGTTAATGAGGTTCTTGGGCGGACGGGGAGTTCCGATCTTTTACTAGTGCTTAATGCCGATATTGGCAGCGTGGACACCGAATCGTTGGACGGAGGACTCAGCAACGCAGAGCGAGCAGATCGGAATAATCCTCATCCAGAGGGGCATCCGCTGTTCGAGTACACTTGGAAAACCGTATTTCTGCATAGCCTAGTGGGCAGGGATGAAGGGATTTCGTCCAAGATTTTCGGGATTACGGAATCGGAGGCATTGTTCAGTGTCTCGTTCCCCGGCATGACGCCGCCCCAGGTCCGCATCGCCTTGGAGGAGATCACAGAAAGTGCCTACTATCTCCGCTTTGAACAAGGAAAATACTACGCCAGCGACGAACCTACGATTAACAGCATCTTGGCGCGCATTCGTAATGGAGTGACTCATTCGCAAGTGAAAGGCTTGCTTGAAGATATGGCACGGAGGATTATCAAGGCTGACAAAAGCGGATTGTTCCATGTCGAACATGACGTTTCCCAACCGGACCATCTGCCGGATGAAAAAGGAAAGCCGATTCTTGGAATTGTGTCGCCCACGGTGGAAACGATCGATATTGAAGCCATGGTGACGATGAAGGGATCAAACCAACCGCGTATGCAACAAAATCTGATCTTCTTGCTAGTTCCTGAAACGGTCAAGATCGGGGAGACCAACCCCAGTCTGGAATTGTTGCCGGGACAGGGAGCCAAGTCGCAGGATGTTCGTCACCGATTGGAGGCCATTGCCCGGCAAGTTCTGGCGATGCAGGATCTGACAAAGAAGCCGCAAAACTTCGGAGTTAATCCGAAGCGGTTGGAAGAGAGTGGCTTCAGCAACCGGAAGGCAGAGCGGGAGCATGCGCTCATGACCGCTGTTTCGGACATCTATACCAGCCTGTATTATCCGTCTACAGCCGGGCATATTGTCCGTAAGGAATTCAAAACAACCGGCGGGGAAAGCGGGGCTTCCTTCATCGAACTGATTCGGGCGGCACTCATCGAAGCCGGAGAGTTACTTACCGAGCAAAACAACAACCGTTCCGACCTTATCAACCTCAGCAAATTGTTTTTTGAACGTGGGGACACAGTCACTGTGGAAGAGCTAAAACATTCTTTTGCTTGTATCCGCAGTTGGCCAGTGCTCGCCAATGAGGGGATTTTGGAACAACTGATTCGCGGTGGAGTACAAAAAGGAGTCTGGTGTGTATTTTGTATGGACTCTCCTGATCAATCACGACCAGACGAATTTTATCACGAGAAAAATGATGTACCAATGGGTGTAAACCTGATGTCGGCCTCATATGCGCTCATCACTCCTCAAGGCGCTAAACGGCGGGGGTGGTTTGATGAGCGGAAGGTTGATCCGGAGGTGTTGAAGCAACATATTTATGAAGTAGTAAATAAGGAAGGAAGCGTAAGTGTTCAGCAGATTGAAGAGATCGTTCAGCAAAACGTAGGAGAAGTGACGCGCAAAGAGCTGGATGACACCGTTGTTTCCTTATTAAAAGCTTCTAAGCTCTATGCCTGCCAGAATAAGGGGGATACTTGGAATAAGCCTGACCTGATCTCAGGTTCAAAAGCATTTCAATATGTCCCGCTGTCCCAGGATGTTTTGGTCACCAAAGCCAAGGCAAAGGAAAACGGCTGGATTGATGATGATCGATCCAACCGCATCCATATTCAAGGGGATGAAGCTCTCGAAAAAGTATTGCCTCTTCTTCGGCGGATGGGTAGTCTCTATAACAAAGGCGGCAAAACAAAGGTCGATTTTCTGGATCTGTATTTCAAAATACCAGCAGGTGGAGCGTTGAGAATTCAGTTGGAGGATGCACCCCCACAAACCATTAAGGCACTGGGAGAATGGTTTGAAGTACTTGATGGAATTGTTAAAAATGGGGAGCAAGCAGAGGTTGAACTCGATATCGCGGATCCGGCCGAAGATTGTCCCTTTGTGAAGGAGTTGAATAAAAAGTAGGTGAGGTAGTCGTTATGGTCAATCAAATCACTGCACAGGACTGGGAACTGGAACGGGACTTTCAGCACCGTATCCTCCCGGAGTTGGATCATGCTCCTTGGGTTCTCCGACTGACGGAGTACAAGGACAAACCAGCTCCTGTTTTGGTTATTAAGAAACGGATTTACACAGGTGACAGTCCTTATGGGGGTGAACAGGCTGAAGGCAAATCGATGCTTAAAGACCAGGGGCTGCTGTATGGTCAGCCCCTGCGCCGCTGTTTGCCAGCTCTCAGAAAGATTCTCAGCAGGGTAAATGATGTTGCAGGAATTCCCTTGGAACTTCAGCGATTTTTTAACAAAGACCGAATTCAATACCGCGGCAACTTGCCTCTGGATGAAGAATCTGGAGCCAAGCTGGCGCTCATTTTCAAATTACAGGAGAGGGTCGCCGATCTGGACCGCGTTGAACTGATCGCATGGCGAGTGGAACGATTTAGCAGGGAAGAGGCTGTCTATTGGTTTACTCGTACTACCCAGTACGGTGAGGCTGCCAGCCGCTGGGCATTGGCCGGTATGAGGATTATGCTTGGCGGCCAACCGGGAGACGAAGAAATCCAACATATGCTGCAAAAACTCCGTAAATAGAGAAATGGGAGAGGAGAAAATGACAACTCAGAACCAAACAAGAGCGGAAGTCCGATTTATTGAAGCGGGTTTTCCCTGTCACCAGGTTGGGGCGGAGACTCAGCGAGAGAGAGGAGCTAGTTCGGCGCTTCCGCCACTCTATTTTCTTCATGTCTGGTGGGCAAGACGGCCTTTGACTCCCAGTCGGGCGGCAATCTTGGGATCACTGTTGCCGGCCGGAACAAATCCGGACTGGTTCCTGCGCCAACTAGGGATAGAAAAGGTGCAAGCGATCGTGAATGGTGTGCCGTGGACACTGACAAAAAAATTGAAAGAACGCGTGAAGTCAGATGAATCCGGAGAATGGCTGCTTGTTGATGATGTCATTTTACGTGCTTATAGAAATGAAAAAGAGAGACGCGAAAAAAACTTGAAGATCATTGAACAGCTGTGTCAAAAAGATCTGGGTCTCAAACAACATCCGGTAATTGTTCGTTGGCAGGAAGAGTCTGTTCCATTGTCTGGATTGCTTCCGGAAAAAGGGATGAAGATTCCTGTTCAAAGAGTGGCAGCAGATCCAGCAAATGTAAATGAGCGTATTGAGTTTGCAAAATCAGATCGAGTGATAAATATACTTGGTAACTCGATCAAGTTGGATGAAGAAGATTTATACGGTTATAGCAGAGCTTATGGACATCATCCTACTCTTATTGAAAGACAGTTTACCGTATTTGACCCAACCGCTGGTGGTGGATCCATTCCTTTCGAGGCTCTTCGTTTGGGTTATAAAGTTATCGCCAATGATCTCAATCCGGTAGCAACTGTGATTCAGTATGCGACATTGGATTACCCTGTTCGTTTTGGTACGGGTCTTCTTGATGACCTGAAAAAGTGGGGTAACAAACTGATTACAACAGTTGAACAAAAACTGAAGAAAGTCACTCCATTTTCTCCACTTCCGGAAAGTGAGAGAAAACGATTAAGAGAACATTGTAAATCTTTCCCGGACTTGATATCTGAATTTGACGGGTTGGAAAAAGATCAAGTAGGCCTTTTGTTTTGTCGTCAAGTCACCTGTCCACATTGTGAAGGAGAAGCTCCTCTCCTAAATACCTCTTGGCTATCCAAAGAGGGAGAGAAATGGGCAGTTCGTATTGTTACGGATGGCAAGGAAAAAAGGGGAATAGTAAAATTTGAACCTTACCGTCTCCAAGGAAAGAAAGGTCCGAATGGAGAGGACCCTGATTTTGCTACCGTAAACAAAGGAGTTGGGCTTTGCATTCACTGCCGCCAGGCAATTCCATCGGAAGAAATCAAAGCACAGGCACGTGGGGAGTCTCCGCGTGGAACATGGAAGGATCGGCTGTACTGTGTCGTGGCAGTACGCTATCAGCCTAAACTGGACAAGGACGGACAACCCCAACGGTATAAAAGCGGTGCAAAAGCTGGGGAAATCAAGATAGAGAAAATCACGTTCTTCCGTGCACCCAATGAGCAGGATCTGAAGGCTTTGGAAGAAGCCGAGTTTCAACTGAAACAACGCTGGGATGAATGGGATCAGGAGGGATTGATTCCGACCGAAAGGTTCCCACAAGGAAATGATATGCGTCCAATAAACTATGGAATGAATCGTTGGTGCGATATGTTTACGCCGCGGCAGCTATTGGGGCAATTGGCTCTGGTTGAGGAGTTAAATCGTCTTAAGCCACAGATAATCGAAGAACTGGGTCAGGAGAGAGGCAAGGCGGTTGTCACCTATCTGCAATTTGTGATTGATAAATTGGTGGATTACAACAGTAAACAGACGCGTTGGCATTACGGACGTGGTGTATTGGTTAATACATTTGGCCGTCATGACTATTCACTTAAGTGGACCTTTGGGGAGATGATCTATACAGGACCTTATTCTGGTCCAGCTTGGGCTTTATCACAGGTTTTAGATGCTTATCGGGGAATTGCAGAATTGGTAGCTCCGCTTCATGAGAAATTACAAGGAGCGCCCCCGCCTGTTACGATTCTCTATGGTACGGCGGCACATACCGGAGTGCCAGCTCGTTCCGTAGATTTGATCTGTGTGGATCCTCCTTATTACAACAATGTCCAGTATGCAGAGCTTTCCGACTATTTCTATGTCTGGCAGAAGCGGACTTTATCGGACCTTTACCCTGATTTATTCGAGCGACGGCTGACCAACAAAACGGATGAAGCCGTGGCCAATCCGGCTCGGGATGGTTCCAATGAAAATGCCGCTCAACGTTATGAAGAACTGATGGGGGAAATCTTCGCCGAGTGTCGCCGTGTACTGAAAGATGACGGGATCTTGACGATCATGTTCACCCATAAAACACAAGAGGCGTGGGAAGCGTTGACACGTTCCTTGATTGAACAGGGTTGGACAATTACCTCGTCGATGCCGGTGGAATCAGAAGCAGGTGAGTCCACGCACCAAAAAGGGATGGCCGCTGCCGCCAGCTCTATTTTTCTCACCTGTCGCAAAAGGGAGCAGGACAACCAAATGCCGACGACCTGGACCGGATTTGGCGGCACTGGCGTTGCGCAGCGCATTCGTACGGCTGTTCGTGAAGGACTGAAAGAGTTTGAGACGCTGAAGCTCAATCCCGTGGATGAGATGGTGGCGTGTTACGGACGGGCGCTGCAAGTGCTGTCAGAGCATTGGCCGGTATTGGACGGAGATGAACTTGTCACCCCGATCCGGGCAATGAACGAGGCCAGTGCCGTCGTGGCAGAGCACCAGATTAGCCGCCTGACGCGCGGACGTCTCAAGGTAGAAGACCTGAACCCGGAAGCGGCGATGTCGTTAACGCTCTACGGCATTTTTGGGCTGAATGAATTCCCTTATGACGAGGCATTGAACTTGTCACGCTCGTTGAACATCGCGCTGGAGATGCGTCCGGCAGGATACAGTGTTCAGAATCGGATGGTTGGAATCAACGACGCCAGCAGGGGCCGGAGCATCCGTGGTACAGATGCGGAAGATAGAGGCTTCCATGCGCCATTGGTACGCAAAGGTTCCAAATTGCGATTGGTAAAACCGGAAGAGCGTCATCCGAAGCGTTTGGCCAATCCCCAGACAGAGTGGGATCTGCTGCATGGCCTGATTCTTGCCTACCGGGAAGGTGATGTTCCAGTCGCTCGTGCATACTTGGCACAACATGCGAAGGAGAAAGGGCAGACCGTCTTGGACCTTTTGGCCGTCTGGACAGCGGAGATGACAGAGGAAGAGCTTCGGCGGGAAGGAGAAGCTATCCTGTTCGGCTTGAGATAAGAATCACCGGCGGATCATAGATAGGAGGAACATCATGACCGAGATAAGAGAGAGTAGGAACAACCAAGGACTGAGATCACGCGAGTGGCTTCTCTCTTACAAGACCTCCTCCACCATGATCGGAGACAGGCCAATCAATATGTTACATGACTTTTACATTCCGGCACTCAGCCGCGCGGTTCGCTATGACCGCGTGGCCGGGTATTTCCGGTCCACTTCTCTGGCAGCCGCTTCCCAAGGATTTTCCGCCTTTGCCAATCAAGGTGGAAAAATGCGCCTGATCGTTGGTGCTGATCTGGAACCGAACGATGTAAAAGCGATCTTACAAGGAGATGCAAAAAGACTGTCGGAAAAGCTGACTGAAGAATTGGAACAGGCGGACTCTTGGCCGGAAGGTGTTCGTAACGGTGTGACATTGTTGGCCTGGATGGTGGAGAAAGGATATCTGGAAGTTCGGGTGGCTTTTCGGCTGCACAAAGATACCGGAGAGCCGATTTCCTTTGATTCGATGGAAGATGGTTATGTTCACGAGAAATGGTTTGTGTTTACCGACGAATATGGGAACCGGATGTATGGAGCCGGATCGCTCAATGAGTCCAAAACCGCACTGCATCTGAATGCTGAGAATATTGATATCCATTGTGACTGGTGGGGAGAAACGGATCGGAAAAGAGTCGATGAAGCGGCTGAATCATTTGAAACGCTCTGGGAAGGGAAAGTTCGTCATATACGCGTGCTGACTCTTCCGGAAGCGGTTCGACGCCGGCTGGTTCGGTTTGCTCAAGACGTGAAAAGGCCGCTGGAAACCGACGGAACCAGCGAGATTCCCGAGCCCTCGACAAAAGCGGAAAAGGTTCAGCCGGATGGAATTCCTTCCGCGCTTGAGCGGCTGAAGTTCGCCGTGTTACGGGATGCACCCAAAATGCCGGGTGGGCGTTATGTTGGGTTGGAAACGGCACCGGTTGAACCGTGGCCCCATCAGATCATGGTTGTGCGTCGATTAGTGGAGAACTGGCCGTATTCTTATCTGCTGTGTGATGAGGTGGGTTTAGGTAAAACGATCGAAGCGGGACTGGCCATTCGTTGTTTGCATTTGGCGGGATGGGCCAAACGGATTTTAATCGCTGCCCCTGCAAGTTTAACCACCCAATGGCAGCGTCAGCTTGCCTCCAAATTATTGTTGTCTTTTGGCCGGGTGATGACACCGGGAATACGGCATCACTATATCTTGCCTGTTGAGGAGGACTTTACTTCTGGTTCGTTTTATGAGCCGAATCTCGTCATTGTGTCAACCGGCCTTATGTCGCGGCGGGAGAGGATCAAGCAACTGGAAATTGCTGAAGAATTTGACATCGTTTTGGTGGATGAGGCCCATATGGCCCGGCGGAAAAACCCTTCCAAGGGAGCAGAGGCCAATCCTCAGTTCGGTCATCTTTATACGACGATTCGGGATCACTTACGGGGACGGACGCGCAGTTTGTGGCTGGCCACCGCTACACCGATGCAGATTCACCTGGTGGAGGTTAGCGATTTGATCGCTTTGACGAATCGGGTGGGAGCATTTCAGTACGATCCTACATTGACCATGAAATATTACGAAATTCTCGGCAGGCTGCTACAAGGCGAGAAAATTGGTTCGGATGATTGGGATTTCCTGCGGCGATCCATTTTGGGAACCCAGCATCAGGATCATAAATATTGGGAGTTTTTGACCGATGTGGTTATCAGCGGTCGGATTCGAAGCGATGCTCGCCAGTGGTTGGAATTTAACCGGGTTCCACGCGGTACCAGAAACCAACAACTGATGTCCCGCTTAATCTTCAGTGCCTCACCCCTGTCCCGGGTCATGCTCCGCCATACCCGTCAATTGCTTGAGATTTATCGGGAAAACGGTGAACTGCAACAGAACCTAGCTAAGAGAGAAATCCGTGATCTTCCTCAAATCCGTTTTAATGCGCTGGAGCGGAAGATCTATGATCAGTTGGAAGAGTACTGCAAAGGTCTGGTGGTACAGATCGGCTCCCAAGAAGAGAACAAGCAGATGATCAGTTTCCTCCTCAGCTTTCTGAGGCTTCGATTTGCCTCCAGTTTATATGCATTTCAGAAAACAATCGAGCGGCGTCTCAAGAGAGTGGAAGAGACGCTTCGGCATCAGTACAAAACCAATGGAGAAGAATATGACGGAAGTGGAATAGAAGATCTTGTCTTTAATGATGAGGTGGAGGAGGAAGACCCGGGAATCACTGACAAACTGTTGAAAAATCGGACGCCTGCTGACCTTCGGTGGGAGCAGGAACGGCTTAAAAAAATGCTCAAAGACATGGAAGAGTTACATGGTCAATCTTCCAAGATGCTGTTCTTGCTTAGCGAGCTGGATAACCGTAGGAACCGTCATACGAGGAGGATTCGCCAAACGGTCATTTTCACCAGATTCTACGATACGCTGGTGGATATCGTTCAGCGGCTCAAAAGAGCCGATCCTGAAATGCGAATCGGGACATATTCCGGAAAGGGCGCGGGTTATTATGATTCTCAAGCCCAAACATGGGTGGACACAGAGCGGGAAGAGGTCAAGGAACGATTCTTGCGCGGTGAAATCGATATCCTTGTCTGCACGGATGCCGCTGCGGAGGGGTTGAACCTTCAGACCGCCGATTTGCTCATCAACTATGATCTCGGCTGGAATCCGATGAAGATCGAGCAGCGAATCGGACGGATCGACCGGATTGGACAGAAGCATGAAGTTGTTTATGTGCTGAATCTCTGTTATGTAGACAGTGTGGAATCCATCGTTTATGGACGCTTGCTTCAGCGGTTGAAGGATGCTAACTTGATCGTTGGTACGCAGCAGCTTGCCTTGCTTCCGGTAGATCCACAGGATTTTCAGGAACTGGCTCAAGGTACGTTAACACCGGAAGAGCTGGAATCCCGTATTCGAGAGCGGATTGAAGAGCAACGTAAACATCTGGCCTATATGGAGATCAATCCCAAAGACTTATATGAGATTTATAAAAATATGAACGGCTTTCATCAGCGTTGGCAAGCTCCGGTCAATCTTCAGTCCATTTGGTCAACGTTAACCGAATCCCGATATCTTCAGGAATTGGGATGTAAGATCTTTGATGAAAATAACCTCATCCTTGAGATTAATCATGTGGATGGAGTACCCGATGGGGCTGTTTTAACGGTATCGAGGGAACTCTATGAGTCAGGTCTCCCTGATGGTAAAACCCGTGTGCATTTTGCTTCATATGGCGACCCGTATTTTGACGCGATCCTTCGTAAAACAGAGAAGATGAAGCTTCCTGGTTGCGTCAGGAGAATCTCAGTAGACATCCCCGATCTTCCTCATGTGGAGATGGTTGGGTATGCGGTTTTATGCAAAAAGGAAGATGGAAGCCGCGAAGTGCGGTTTATCACAAAATGGGATGATTTGAAAGGAATTCGTCTTGCTGAAGGAGAGACTCTTAACGATTCTGAAATTGAACCTCTTCGTCAGCAATTGTACGGTCAAGCACTCGATGAGTTCACGTTTACTGCAGCGGTGAAACGAATCGAGGCCGAAAACACTCGTGCCGCAATGATTCAAGAAATGATGAATTTCTTGACCGGTCATCATCTGTTGGAAGAAAGAGCGAAAATCGTGGGAAGCAAGGCACGGTTCGGCTCAGTCCTTCGCGATGTGATTTCTTTGGTTGAAGAACGTACAGAAGGAATCCATATTGCTGAGATGCCTGGGGATGTGCTGCGTCAAGTAAAGGATGAAGTGCTATTCCCGCTCAATGTTCCCAAATCCGGCCAAAACGTTACGGTTTTGGTACCCCCTCTTTTCTGTCTGACGTCAGTAGATTCTATTAAACGCATGGCGGATCGAATGAAGAGACAGGAAAAAGATATCAAGGTACAAAGAATGATAACCACCTTGAAACGCGAAGCCAGAAATCGAATAGAATCGATTGTTTAGGGGGAGACATGGCTGTAGTCAAAGCAGGCTATAAACTTTCAGCGTTATCGGCACCTTGTCGATGGCGCTTATTATTTTGGTTTATTCAATGTTATTTTCCGTAAAATCATAATGGTGAATAATTCGAAACTTTTAATTTGATACGAAATTATGTATAAAAATAAAGGAGGACCTTTTTTAGCTTAAGGAGGATTTTTGATGCAATACCTCTTAACTGAGTGGCTTTTGCAGTGGATTAGAACTTTTTGTGATAAGCAATGAATCCTGCTTTCCATAATATATTTCTATAAAAATACATAAGCGGAGGGTGAGAGGAATTTGAGGAGATTTGATGTAAGTAAAGTTTTTCAACTCTTCATCATCGTTTTTCTCTTCGCATTTGTTGGCATAAGTATTTTGGGGAGTGGCCAAGGTTTTGCGAATGGGAGCAGCTTTAACGTTCCCCATGTGAATGATCACTTTGAAAAGGTTCAACAAGGACCGGCACCAACGAAGGAAAAGCTGATTACTACGGCTTCATCAAAAAACAACAAACCCAGTCTTTGGGATCGGTTTACTGCCACCTGTAAAGATGTTTGGAATTGGACGAAGCAAACAGCCGTTCTTGCTTGGCAGAAAACCAAAGAATTCTGCTCCAAACACGAATGGCTGGCTGGAGTCTTATTCTGGATGACCGTCATAACCATTGCCGCCAGTTTCTTTAAGGGAGAATGGGATGCGGTTGTTGATACCATCAAAGGAATTTTGGACATGCTCCGTCATCCGATTTTGACATTGCAAAACATCCTTTATGCTTTTCAGCACCCTGTTGAGACAGGCAAGGCGATCTGGAAAGTGATTTCCGAGTCATGGGAACGGGATGTTGTTCATGGAAATGCGAAGACCCGGGCGCATTGGCTTGGTTATGTGGTCGGCCAAGTGGTGTTATCCATTGTCGGTACCAAAGGGGTCGATAAAGTCGCGGACATCGGCAAAGCCGCTGCAATCAGCAGGATAGCCCGGCTCAACGAGGCGGCGAAAGTGAGTAAAGTCGGACGAGCGGCCCGTATTGTCAATGGGATCAACCGGGTCCAGGGAAGATTGCGCAAACTCCATATCCCGCAAACGATCTCCAAAGTAAGAGGAGCAGTTTCCTTATTCCGAAAGACGATCCTTCAGAATAAAGTCGCCGCTTCAATCCTTACTGTTGTGGGTCTCACTACCGGGATTCTAGCTTTTGACCCTGAGGCCATCATCCAGGCGTTTAATAAAATCACGGTTGCCGCTGAGAAATTTGAAGTGAAAACCGCTTTTAAAAAGGCGGAAAAATGTTTTGGTTATCAGACGACTCCAAAATATTTTGCTTCTGTGAACGAGCCGTTTTTTAAATGTTTTTATGCTGCTGATGGTCAGGGCGGCGGCAGTAGTAGTGCAAAAGATGTTACAGCTGCCGAGAAGGATCCTAATATCGTTAACGGAGTTAAAAAGCCTCCTGTTGGATTGGATTATTTTAATCAGGTAAGGGAGCATTTTAACATTCCTGCTAGAACTGGTGACGACGACGATTGGACGGTTGCCGTACTAAGAATTGATGGACGAGAATATTGGAGTAAAAATGGAAAATGGAAACAAAAGGCTCCTGGAGTTGAACCAAACTTTAAAGACCGGGAAGAGTATGCTCAAGTTCGAAAGCTGTTAGGAACGAATAATGAATCTGCAGGTCATGCTGAAGGTATGGCTTTTTACAAAGCTTTGCTTGATAGGCAAAAAGAAGGAATAACGGGTGGGAAAGCTGTATTATATGTTGATAAAATCCCGTGTGGATTTTGTAGAAGAAGTGGTATTAAACCATTAATGAAAGCAGTAAATCTGGATGAGTTAGATTTATATTATCTTGAAAATAATAAAATGCATTTTGTAAAGTTTTATAGAGACCCCAAAAATCCGACCAAAATATTAAATACACCATATCCAACTCTAAATAAATGAAAGAAGGGATATTAGTAATGGAATGGGAGTTGTGTATTGAAGACATGAATCATTTAGAGAACAATCCTGATTGGGATCGAATTTATGAAGTGATAAAGCAAATGGACGGAGAAACCATCACCAACTTTGCATTAGATCCGGTAGATGATGAAGGAGCTTCTTTGCTATGTGGTGGTGGGGATGTTATTAATGGAGAGAAGAGATATAAAGTCGAATACTATTGTGAAGATGGTTCAGGATATTGCCTGATCAACCCGGAAGAACCAGAGGATAAAGAGTATGAATTAACGATCCAAGTTCCAGATGTACAGTTGGCCAAACATTGTGTCAAACAAGAAGACGTTATTAAGGCTTTTGAGTATTTTTATAAAACGGGTGAACGGAATCCGGAGCTGCATTGGGAAGAATATTGAGTTTACATAAAAATCCGGATTCACCACAAGGGAGACTCATCAGGAGAATTTGCAAAAACAGAAAAGTGATAAACCTCCCTTATTACTGGAAAATCAGTCCCGCCACAGCATTTGATTTGTTGCGATGGGATTTTTGTGTTTACGGCTACTGGGACAATTGTCGGATTACGCCGGCAAGCAAAACAATAGATTTATACAGCATTTCGGGGAGGTATAGGCGGAAGAAAGGCAGATATTCCGCAGATACAGGAAAAAGTGAAAGGAGAGCATATTTTTCAGATATCTGGGTAATCAAGTTCATTCAGTCGTTTTTGTATCCAACGAATTAAAAAAAAGGTTGGCTTAGAGAAGCAGAAACATGTGGAATACAGGAGTTAAAAAGCTTTGCTTTAGGGATTCGGCGTGATTTTGACGCTGTGTATGCCTCTCTTAGTCTTGAATGGAGTAATGGGCCGGTTGAAGGACATATCCATCGTTTAAAACTCATTAAAAGACAAATGTATGGGCGAGCAAATTTTAATTTACTTCGCAATCGAATTCTTTATCAAAAATAAGCAACGGATTCAGCTTACATTTTTTTCAAATTTCAAGTACTTGAGAATGATAACAGGCTCCTAGTGATTTCATCAAAAGTGCGGGAGAGCCAAAAAAGTGCAGAGTTCGGCAACCATTTTATGAAGACTGTTTCCTCCGACGAGAATTCCTAGTTTTCAGTAAATTAATTAGCACTTTACATGGAGAAACGGGCATGTTAGGCTGATGTGCCATTGCGTCTACTTGATGGTGGCCGCTTCGCAAAAAAATCATGCCCGTAGAGGCTCCATGTCAAGTGCGGGTGAATTCATCGTACCGGTAAGCAAGAGAGTGGTAAGGATGGATAAATTCAGGGACCATATTAAGAAGATCATGGAACATTACGAGAAAATGGAAGAAAAACAAAATGTACTTGTTAACATTTTTGAAAACTGCCATAGTCCTGATCCCTTCAATGGAATAATGAACTAGCAGTTTCTTAATGAACACCAAAAGTCCAGACATTTTAAGCCGCATTTGAGGTAAAACGTTGACGGAACTCCTTTGGAGACAGGTACCCCAACGCAGAGTGTGGCCGTTCTGCATTGTAGAACCGGATGTAGCGGTCGATGTCTTTTTTGGCTTCCAGGAAGGTGGTGTATTCCTGGAGCCATACGGTTTCCTCTTTCAGAGTCCGGAACCAGCGCTCGATGTACGCATCGGCATCGGGGTTGTTGTAGCCTGTACGCTCTTGCTTGATTCCGGCGTCTTGTAAAGCTTTGACATAACGGCGGCTGGTCATTTGGCATCCATTGTCACTGCGGATCGTCAGGCCACGGCCTTTGACCCCATGAGGAAAACGGTTTTCCAACGCCTGGTTGACAGCAGAAAGAAGCTCATCGGTTCGGCAGAACCGTGAGAAGGAATAGCCCACGATTTCTTTGTCATAGGCATCAATCACAGCAAACAAGTAGCCCCAGCCATCACGTCCACACCAAATCTTCGTCATATCCACTTGAAAATGCTGATTAGAGCCGGTGACCGGGATCCGGCCCGATTGCTTTTTTCTTTTCGCCGTTCCTCCTTTGGAACGGGTTAGCAAACCTAACTCTTTCATAATTCGGTAAACACGCTTGTGGTTAACACGAAGCTGATAGCGCTTGTACAGCCACACTCGGATTCGGCGGTACCCATTGGTCGGAAATTCTCCGCAAAGCTCTTGGATCTTCTGACGAAGCGCCGCTTCGTCAGAACGCTCACGCTTCTTGGGCTCATACTCCTTGAGCAGAGCATATCCGTAGGTGCGATTGATGCGAAGGGCAACCGTGATTTGTGGGACCGAATACCCCTCGCCGTGCAGGATCCGCACCAAATCCCTGGTCTTTACCTTCGGCCCCAGTTCGTCTTTTTTCGGAGAATCTCAATTTGAATCTCCTTTTCACCT
>NZ_JAECVX010000010.1:0-139320 GCF_016055105.1 Thermoactinomyces sp. CICC 10523 | reverse complement strand
TTGGGGTGAAGTCGTAACAAGGTATCCCTACCGGAAGGTGGGGATGGATCACCTCCTTTCTAAGGAGCTCTTCACAGAGCAAATGAACCGATACTTCTCAGGTCATGCCTTACTCACTCTTTAGTTTTCAGGGAATACGACTTGGACTGCCGGACTCAAAAGTCCGGCAGTTTTTTATATATGTTTGTAAAACTTCTTTTCATTTGCAGGGAGGGTAGTCGATCACATTCTGAAACTCGGATCATGTTGTTTTCTCTCCCTAACGGCTGAGAGGATCGACCGGGTTTTCCAACAAAACAAGCACAGGATTGCTTCCTAGGCTTGGCAATGCTCTCCCTCCATTAAGTGTGATTGGGAAATGCATTTATTCGCAAATCTTAAAATGTTCCGGTAAATTGAGTGGATAAGATGACCATTCCCAAAATGAAGACATAAATGGCGAAGCCTTTCAAGGAACCTGTTTTTAAGAGTGAGATCATCCATTTAACCGCGAGATAGCCGAAAATGGCCGAGCAGGCCGTGCCGATCATCAAAGCGCTCAGCGGCAACACTTCCGTTCCTCCTTCCATCAATTTTTTGCCCTGCAGGATCACAGCGCCGGCGATCGAGGGAATGGATAAAAGGAATGAGAAATAGGCGGCGGCCGCTTTGTCAATCCGGCGAAAGAGAGCCGCGGCAATCGTCAAGCCGGACCGGGATAAAGCGGGCATGATGGCCGCCCCTTGAAACAAACCGATGAGAAAGGCATCTCCGAAACTGATCTCCTCCAAGCTCTTCTTCCCTTTATCCTTAAATGTATCGGCCATCCACAACAGGAGACCGGTCGCCAAAAATTCCCAACCGATCGTCATTCCGGTTTGGGCTATCTTTTCAAACCAATCTTCAAACATAAGCCCGATAAAAGCGGTCGGGATCGTTCCGACGACCACCAACAAACTGAGACGGGAGAGCGGCCGGCGGATCATCATCACGATTTCCCGCCGGTAGATGAGAATCACGGCGATCAGCGTTCCCAGATGTAGCATGGTATCGAGAAACAGGCCGGCCTCATCCAGACCAAAGAGATGACGGCCCAAGTAGAGATGGCCGGTGCTGCTGATCGGCAAAAATTCGGTCAGCCCCTGGATGATCCCGAGTATGGCCGCTTCAAACCAGTTCATATTCATCCATCCTGTCAAACCAAGGTTTAAGGTGCGGGTAAAATGTTGCCAATCTCCTTGATTACCGACGTGAACGGGACGGTTTCATCGAAAATTCCATGGATTTCTCCCTTGTTGTTAATCAGGACGCTGCTGGGAACCGATTGCAAACCGTATGCGTCATACGTTTCTCGTCCATTGTCGCGCAAGACGGGAAACTGAAAACCGTTTTGCTCCATAAAGGAAAAGACGCGGTCCGGATTGCTTTCTCTTCCCGAAACGTGAATGGTGAGAAATACGAGTCCCGGATGATTCATCGTTCGATAGAGGATATCTTTCTGAGGCAAGGTTTCTTGGCAGGATGCGCACCAGGTAACCCAAAATTCCAGCCAAATCGCTTTTCCCGCATAGTCGGATAAGCGATGGATTCGCCCGGTCAGGTCGGGCAGGGCAAATGCAGGCGCCAATTTTCCCACGGTGAAGCCTCCTTTCGCATTAACCGATCCGGATCAAAATAAGTCCGACGAATAAGAGGATCAGGGTAAGGATTTGAACGGTCGACAAACGTTCGCGAAAGACCAAAATGGAGAGCAGGGCGACCACAAGGCTGTTGGTGGCAAAGATCGGCGCGACGATGCTGGCCGGACCCGATTCAAGGGCAATCGCATACACTTGCATTCCGGCAAAGGAAAAAATACCGGACATCAATCCCCAGCGCAGCCCTGTTCTTACCGCCGGTTTGTCCAAAGCGGACCGTTTGCGAAAAATCTCCGCAGTAAACCAGACCAGCCCGAAGGCATAGCTGACAAACAGGACGGCCGCATTTGGCAGGTGCCACTCTTCCGTTATTTTCAGTCCGCCATTGCGCAAAAAGAAAAGCACCGTTGCCATCAGGACGAGAGCATACCAGCGGATGTTGCGAATCCGGAGCGATTCATTCGGATCAATCGGTAAAATGGAAACGGCTGCGATGAGCAGCAAAACCCCGGCCGATTCATAAAGACTGAGTTCTTCTCCGTAGAGCAAGAGAGACATGGCCACTGTGAGTACGATGTTGACATTGACCAGCGGAGATGTGAGGCTGGCAGGGCCTGTCTCCAGTGCTTTCATAAACAGCAGGTTCCCCCATGCTGACCCCCATCCGATCACGATTCCGGCCAGGATTGTTTTCAGGGAGAAGGAAACGGCTCCGGTATAAACCATCCACCAAAGAAAGCCAAGTGTACCCGTGCAGTAAAGTCCCCACAAAAGGTGGTTGGTGGAGCCGCGCTGTGCCGAACTCGCCTTCATCATAAAACCGGCCAGCCCAAAGGTGACTGAACTGATGAGTGCCAGGATAAACCACATGGTAAGTTGGACCCTTTCTGCAAATAAAGTGTGATGATAACTTCTTAATCATAACGCCCTTTGTTTGATCCGTCTACTCGGAGGCACCCCCGGGCGAAAGCGCAAGCATTCCCTTTCCATTTATCTTATGTCCGGAATGAGTAAATATTTGTCCAAAAGGTTGTTTGACAAGGATGAAAAGAGAAGTCATGCTAATAATGGAGAACAAGATTCGCTTTTGGAGGAGCAGCGATGAATCAGATTGTGATGGAGGAATTGAAACGGGAAGCGGAAGCCGCTGTAAAACATCGTTTGCCTAGAGATGCTTTTCTTGATTTTGCCCATCCGAATAACCGCTTATTGGTCGGTGTCACTTGCCTCCGTGCCGGTTTGCCCGACCTGGCTTATAAGCTTTTTCAATCGATCGCCGAAGAAGGTCCGAATGAGAATCCGAATCAGCATTTTGCCTATGTCCGCAGCCTCGTGGAAATGGCAGAGCTGGATGCCGAGGCTCAAAGATTTAATCAGGCTGCCGAAAAAATGAAAGAGGCTCTGGCCCAGTATCCTGAAACGATGGGCTATATGATGAGCCGGGTTCATTTGGAGGTTTACCTCGCTTATTATCTCTATCAGGCGGGTCAGAAGCAGGAGGCGGTGGAGAAGATAGCCGGGATTGCCGGCCGGGAGCGGGAGAAATTCGCCACCATGCCGCAGCATGACGCCGTGGCATTGGTGGGGCCGGGGCTTTGTTATGCGTTGCACCAATGGGCCCTTTTTTATGCGATGGAGGAAAACTGGGAGCAAGCGGCGCAAAAAGCTGCGGAAATGGTGCCATTTGCCGAACGGGTTGATGAGTCCGGCCTGAAAGAAGCGAAGCAGCTTTTGGAAAGAGGCCGTGCGGAGGACGCTTTCCGGCGTACCATCGATTCGATCAATTATTGAACGAGGAGGAATCGGGATGAGTCGAGCCAACACCCGGATCGCCCTGAAGGAATGGGCGGTCACCGTTGAAGCGCTGGGGGAAGGAAAACAAATCATTGTGATGCGGAAAGGCGGAATCGCCGAAGAAACGCGTCATTTTGAAGTGAGAAGCGACCGTTTCTTTCTTTATCCCGCTTATGAACATCAAAAGGAAGAATTGCTCAAGCCGGAGTACAGGGGAGAGATCGCCAAAACGCTTCAATCGTGGTCACCGGAACAAGAAACGGCGACGATCAAATATTTTGCCGAGTTGCATGAAGATATCGAGGTAATGGATGAAGAAGCGCTGTTTCGCCTGGCACCCTGTCACATTTGGACTAACGATTTTGCTCATGAGCGTTTGAAATGGAAGAAAAAATTGCCGCTTCATCTGCTCTTGCTCCGGGTCTACCGGTTGGATCAGCCGACCCGGATCCCGATTCGCCCCGAGTATTCGGGATGCAAATCCTGGCATGAAGTTCCGCAGGAATTGGCAGATTGCAGCGGGGAACCGGTGATGAAAGAAGCGGATTTCCTGGCTGAGGTAAACAAGATCAAAGCGCTGTTGGCCGGGCAAAAATAAGTTTTGCAGAATATCCGGAGGTTATGGGTGGACGCACAACCTGCGGGCATTTTCGCAAAAAAAGGTTTCGCCTAAACCAAGAAACCCGGGGATTTTTGATCCACCGGGTTTTCTTTTATCAATTGTATTTACACTTTCGATGTTTTCGCCTGATTTTCAAATTCGAGCAACAACTCATTTAAGGTCATTTCATCTTCCAAATACAACTGAACGAGTTCAAGAAGTAACGTATTTTTTTCTTCAGGTAATTCCAGGATTTGCAATAGTTCATTGAAAGGATCAAAGTCTCGTGACAAAATATGTATGCTATTTGATTTAAACATGCCTTCCAGTTCAATGGTTTTTTTGTAAATATCCCGAATCATACGCAAGATGATGCCAACCAATTGTTTTGTTTGTTGATTCATTCTAGCTCCCTTTCTTTTTATCGGAATGTTATAATCATTAGGTATAATATTATATTTATACTAAGGGATATTATAACAGAGGTATGGTATTTTTTGCATCTGTGTAATGAATTTGTAGAAACGTTTTCAAAATAAAGTTGTTTGATGGCACAGATCCATGAAGGGATGAAAGGGGCTGAAGAGGATGAAAGCAGTATTGGTGGAAAAACCGGGTGGAAGGGAGCAGTTGATGATTGGAGAATATCCGAAGCCGACCCCGGCTGATGATGAATTGTTGGTAAAAGTACATGCCACCGCGCTCAACCGGGCTGATATTTCGCAGCGTGAAGGAAAATACCCTCCTCCGCCGAGTGCGAGCCCGATCCTGGGATTGGAAATGGCGGGAGTGGTCGAAGAAGTGGGGAAAAACTGCGAGGGAGGATGGAAGCCGGGAGATCGCGTTTTTGGTTTGTTGCCGGGCGGCGGCTATGCGCAATACGCGGTGATTCCGGACAAGATGGCCATGCCGGTTCCGGAAGGTTTCACGTTTGAACAGGCCGCAGCCATTCCGGAAGTTTTCTTGACAGCGTACCAATGTCTGTTTTGGGTAGGCAGACTGAAACAGGGGGAGACTGTGCTGATCCATGCCGGCGCCAGCGGGGTAGGAACTGCGGCGATTCAATTGGTCAAGTCGGTCGGTGCCATCCCGCTCGTCACTGTGGGATCAGAGGAAAAACGGAGATTCTGTCTGGATTTGGGGGCTGATCACGCATTCAATTATAAAGAGGGGGAATTTGCCGACAAGGTTTTGGCCGCCACGAAAAACCGAGGTGTTCAGTTGGTGCTTGATTTTGTCGGGGCCCCTTACTGGAAGCAAAATCTGCGTGTGTTGGCGATGGATGGGCGTCTCGTTCTGATCAGCATGCTGGGAGGGAGCCGGCTGGATGATGCGTCGCTCGGGCAGGTTCTGGCGAAACGCCTGCAAATTTCCGGAACGACGCTGCGCACCCGCTCCCTGGACTATAAACAGGATCTGACGCGGGAGTTTGCCTCTTTTGCCCTGCCGCGGTTTGTCAGCGGGGAACTCAAGCCGGTGATTGACCGCATTTTTCCATGGGAAGAGGTTCGGGAAGCGCACCGCTACATGGAAGAAAATCGGAATATCGGCAAAATCGTGCTGCGGGTGTTCTGAGCGGAAAAAGAGCCTGGAACAGGGTTTTCAGGCTCTTCATCCCGCTGTTGAAAAAATGTCAATGGATATGATAACAATAGATTAAAGATATTTCTGTCTAGGGTTAAATTTTAGAAAAAAGGGGTTTGGTTATGCCACAACAATATGCGCAGACCTGGGAATTGGATTCGTTATTTGTCGGGGGTAACCGAAGGACCGGGCTCCTGAGCGAAATGAACCGGCTCACTGCGGAAATCCCGGCGCTAAAAACAGCGTTTCAGGAAAGCGCAGAAAAGGAAAAAACAGAACGGGAATGGATCAACCTTTTGGAAAAGGTACAAGATCTTGAAAAAAGGCTGACGGAGGTTTGGTCCTACATTCACTGCTTGCTGGCCCAGAATACCACAGATGAGCAGGCGCTGATCCTGAGCGGAAAAAACGAGCAGTTGTTAGCTGAGTTACAAACGTTAAAGGTCTTGTTGGAAAGCAGGCTGGCGGAAGTGCCGGATGAACTGTTGGAGCGGGTTTGCCAGGATGAGCGAATCAAACCGATTGCGTTTAACCTGTACGAAATGCGTGGGCGTGCGCAGGACAGGATGTCCGGGTCCCTTGAAACGCTGGCCAGCTATTTGAGCGTTGACGGTTATCACGCCTGGGGGGAATTGTATAACAGCGTCGTCAGCCGCATACAAATTCCGGTGGAGAAAAATGGGGAAAAGGTAAATCTGTCCGTCAGTCAGGCAGCCAATCAATTATCTCACCCCGATCGTTCCGTCCGCCAGGCAGTGTTTGCCGAATGGGAACGGGCCTGGCAAAAGGAAGCCGGTCTGTTTTCTGCGATTCTCAATCATTTGGCGGGATTTCGCCTGCAATTATACAAGCAGCGGGGCTGGGAAGATGTGTTGCATGAACCCTTGGCGGAGAACCGCATGCGGCGGGAAACGCTGGAAGCGATGTGGAGTGTGGTGGAGGAGAGCAAATCGGTCCTGGGGAACTATTTGCAACGCAAAGCCCGGCTGCTCGGACTGCCCAAGTTGAGTTGGTACGATTTGTCGGCTCCCCTGCCCGGGGAAAACAGGAAGTTCACCTTTGACGAGGCCGCACGCTTTATCATTGATCATTTCGCAGACTTCAGTCCCGATTTGGCCCGGTTTGCCGAGTCGGCCTTTTCCCGGAGATGGATTGAGGCGGAAGACAGGCCGCATAAACGCGCGGGCGGATTTTGCACCTCATTTCCCGTCAGCGGGGAAACGAGGATCTTTATGACCTTTGCCGGGACAACTGATAATCTGTCGACGCTGGCTCATGAACTGGGTCATGCCTATCATGAGCACGTGATCAAAGACCTGCCGATGTTCGCGCAAAACTATGCCATGAACGTAGCTGAAACCGCTTCAACTTTTGCCGAGTTCATCGTTTCTGACGCTGTTTTGAAAAAGGCGCAAACCAAGGAACAGAAAATCGCTTTGCTTGATCAGCGTCTCCGCATTGGAGTCAGTTACTTATGCGACATTCATTCCCGTTTTCTGTTTGAAACGAGGTTTTATGATGCACGTCGTCAGGGATTGGTGCAAGCTGAAGAATTGTGCCGGATCATGGAGGAGGCGCAGAGGGAGAGCTTCCGTGATTTGCTCGCGGAGTACCATCCCCATTTTTGGGCTTCCAAGCTTCATTTCTATGATACGCACTTTCCTTTCTACAATTTTCCGTATACGTTTGGCTTTTTATTCAGTACGGGGATTTATGCGCAGGCCCGGCAAGAGGGGGATGGTTTTGCCCGGCGCTATGTACAGCTGCTGAGGGATACCGGGAGAATGAATGTGGAAGATCTGGCCCGTAAGCATTTGGGCGCTGACTTGACCAAACCCGATTTTTGGCGCAAGGCGGTGGAATTTGCCTTACAGGATGTAAAAGAGTTTTTGCTTTTAACAGAATAGGAGGGAAAGGAGCTGCGGTTCAGGGCGCCAAATCGAATATCCAGGGCGGCAGGAACACCGGCATAAAAATTCCCTTCCGCCCTGGTAAGAATAGGCTAATTTTTAATCTGGTGATTAAAATATTTATATAAATCTTATTGACAGCAAAAAAAGAGGCAGAGTAACATGAGGGAGGGTCAAGGCGAGAAAAATTTTGCGTAGAGAAATTCACTCTGGGTAAACCGATTACCAAGAGTAAGGGAGTTTTTGCGCATGTTAAAACGAGATCAAGCCGGTTATCTTTTTTCGAGGGAGATTACCCCTTTTATCATTCCAAAAGAGAAAGTGGTAGTCGTCGATCCGGATTGGTCCCTTGAACGGGCTTTGTTGGTGCTTACCCGGAAAGCAACGAATTCGGTGCCTGTGATTAATCAAAAAGGTCAAATTGATGGAATTATTAGCAAAACAGATATTTTAGATTTTCTTCTAAAAATGGAAAAAAAGGACACGATTGATTTTTCCCGCCTGGGAAAGCATAAAGTGAAGGATGCGATGGACAAGAATCATTCAGGAATTCTGGCTAATTCGATTTTCTCCTTTGCTTTTGAGGTATTAGTGAACCGATCTTATATTCCGATCATTGATCTCAAAGGTCAATTTGTTGGAATCTTGACGAGAAAAGTGATGATGGAACAAGTGATTGAGTATTTCAAAAAGGAATATATGGAGACGATTGCGGATCAAGTGTGATAAAGCGAAAACCGTCTCAACCTGCCGAGTTGGGACGGTTTTTTCATCTATATTAAACACGATTAAAGTTAAATGCAAACGGAAAAGGATAAACAGGATAGAATAATTTCAGATGACAGAAAGTTTTGCTTCAAGGTGTCTGCGTTGGTCAATTGGATGAAAATAGGTGATCGAGCAACTTTTCCCTGGAGCAATGTTGCAGAAATTGGGTTAGTTCTTCCCAATAACAAGCATCTCTGTGCTTGCCGGTAATCTGCGCGATCAGTTTCATATACTGCAACCAGCCAAAGAGGGTAAAGGGTATGACAGGAAAGGAAAAGTCCTCACGGTATGCGGGAAGCAGATTGGGTTCGATTTTTTGAAAGACGTTGGCGTATATGGCTGATTCAAGTGATTCCGGCAACTTGGGAACGGCCAAGATCAGGGGACGCTGTTTTTTCCAGATGTGGAGAAGCTTTTTTTTCAAAAAACTGTTGAGATAGCGCTCTTGGTCCGCCTTCTGCAAATTCACGCTGAAATAGGTAAATTCCTCTGATACAACCGCATTGTCAAATGAAAAAGGGGCCTGTTTATTGTAGAGTTCATCGTCTTTAACTGTAGAAGGGCGATCGTTTGTGTAGATTCCGATTTTTGGAACAGATGCATGAGGTGCCCCCAAGAGGTAAGGGATATTCTTTTTCATCAGAAACTCCTCCTACAAATACGCTTCTACACGAAAAGTGGCTCGATCGGTGAAATATTTTGTTCAAACATGAGCAATATTATCAAAAAATAAAAAAAGACAACAAAAAAACTCTTTTTTTAAAATGGGAGCAAAACAGATGTTGAGGGAAAATTCTAACGAAGGAGCAAAAAGAAATTTTGTACAAACCTTCTATGAATATTCTGCCTTAAATCCGCTTTAAAAGCAAGTGAAGTTTACAGATTTTTTGTAGAAAATTCCTCGTTCATTTGAGGATTTTTCGTGAACATGGATCTTGATATTTTTTTAAATAAACGATGCAGAAAAGAGAATTCGTTAAGGTAGTTTTGCAATATTATTAAATATACCAATAATTGCATTGTAATATATTGGAATGTCATGGGATTGGCAGAGAAGGACAAGATTCCTTTACTAAATATACTTTCTTTTTGAATAAATTTTTCCACTTATGATGAAAAATTATAAGAAGAATCGCTTGCCGCAGAAAGGGCATCCAGTATTTGCATGGCTTATGTTCCGGCCAACGACCGGATTGCATCTTTCTTCTGAAGCACGTTTGTGTTAGGATTGGGAAAATCAGAGTAACGGAATCTCAGGATCGGACAGCATCTGAACGGATTAGCGCACAAGCCGGGAGTTGAATCCGGGAATAATGGAACGGGAAGAGTAACGGTCCGGCCGGACGGAAAGGAATGACCGCACAACTGTTTCCGGACCGGGTTGAAGAGCAAAGTTCACTTGATATGATAAAAGTTGTGCAGTAAAATGTAATGAGAATCATATGATAATCAATCTAAATAACAAATTGTGTGGAAGCGGCGACCGGATTACCTGACAAGTTGCCGGTTTTCCCCGTATCTCCCTCCGCCAATAAAACCGGATGGTGTTCAGGAGATAAAGGAAAAGACTGATGGAGGAATGAGAAGATGTCGACAGCTCCAAAACTGACGATCAAAGATCTTTGCGTATCCATAGACGGTCAAGAGATTTTGAAAGGGGTCAATCTTGAAGTAAAGGGCGGAGAAGTGCACGCCATCATGGGCCCGAACGGAACCGGTAAAAGTACGCTCGCATCTTCGCTGATGGGACATCCGCGTTATGAAGTGACCAAAGGGGAAGTCACGCTTGACGGACAGGATGTGTTGGAGATGGGAGTGGATGAGCGCGCGCGGGCCGGTTTGTTTTTGGCCATGCAGTATCCGGCTGAAGTGAGCGGTGTGACCAACTCCGACTTTTTGCGCAGTGCGATCAATGCCAAACGCGGGGAAGGGAATGAAATCTCCCTGATGAAGTTCATCCGCGAATTGGATAAAAAGATGGAACTGCTGGAGATGGACGAAAAATTCGCCACCCGCTACTTGAACGAAGGATTTTCCGGCGGGGAGAAAAAACGGAACGAAATTCTGCAGATGATGATGCTGCAACCGCGAATTGCCATTCTCGATGAAATTGACTCGGGACTTGACATCGATGCGCTCAAAGTGGTGGCCAAAGGGGTCAACTCCATGCTGAGCCCGGATTTGGGTGTTTTGATCATTACCCACTATCAGCGCCTGTTGAACTACATTAAACCCGATTACGTACATGTCTTCATGCAAGGCCGCATCGTAAAATCCGGCGGTCCGGAACTGGCAGAGCGTTTGGAAGCGGAAGGTTACGACTGGGTGAAGGAAGAGCTGGGCATCGAAGATGAAACTGTTGGCCAAAGGGTGTAAGGGTGGTGCTGAAGATGAGTGTAGAAACCCGTATGCTTTTTGATGAAAACGTTGTGACCGAAGTATCCAAAAAACAGCAGGAACCGGAATGGATGCTTCAGTCCCGCCTTGAAGCACTTCGTGCCGCTGCCCGTCTTCCGTTGCCTCAATTGCAAAAGACCAATATCGACCGCTGGAATTTTACGGACTTTAATCCCTATAAAGATGAAGCACCGATCAAGGAACTGTCCGAGTTGCCGGAAAACATCGCCCGATTCCTGGTTGAACAGGAAAATTCCGGCTTGTTTATCCAGAAGAATTCCAGTGTCATCTTTCAAAATCTGTCAGCGGAATTAGCAGATAAAGGTATTATTTTTACGGATCTTGCCACCGCTGCCCGCGATCACGAGGAACTGGTGAAAGTGTATTTCATGAACGAAGGCGTGAAAAGAGACGAACATCAATTAACTGCGCTTCACGCCGCCTTGTTTAGCGGAGGAATCTTCCTCTACATTCCGCGCGGGGTTGAAGTAACCGTTCCGCTGCAAGCGATGTTTTGGCTGTCGGGCGGGAAGAACGGAATGTTGCCGCATGTTCTGCTCGTGGCTGAAGATCACAGCCGGGTCGATTTCGTGGCCAATTTCGTGTCGGACCCGGATGATGGCGGGGCAGTGAGCAACAGCGTGATCGAAGCATTTGTAGGGGCCAACGCCGATGTTCGTATTGCCACGGTGAACACGCTCGGCGAATCCGTTGTCGATGTGATTTATCGCCGCTCGGTAGTGGATCGCGACGGCCGGCTTGAATGGATTGTCGCCGACTTGAGCGATGGACGCCTCATTTCCGACAATACTTCCTCTCTCCGCGGAGAAGGCGGCAGTGTCAATGTAAAAGCGGTTGTGCTGGGAACGGGTGAGATGAGGGGGAATGTCACTTCCTATATCCGCCATCTGGCACGGAACACGGCAAGTGAGATCAATGCGCGATCCGTGATGAAAGACCAAGCTTCCAGCATTTTGAACAGTATCACGAAAATTGAAAAGGGAGCCAGCAAATCGGACGGGCAGCAATCGGGGAAAGTGCTGATGTTGGGAGAAAAGGCCCGCGGTGATGCCAATCCGATTCTCCTGATCGACGAGAATGATGTTGCGGCAGGCCATGCTGCGAGCGTGGGCCGGATTGATCCATTACAGCTCTACTACTTGATGTCTCGCGGGATCAGCCGGACAGAAGCTGAGAGATTGATCATTTACGGTTTCCTGGATACCGTCCTTTCCCAAATCCCTTCTGAGGCGCTGCGGAAGAGCATCCATCGCGTCATCGAAAGGAAGTTTGCGAATGAAAAACGCTCGTAAAGATTTTCCGATTTTGGATCAATCCGTCAACGGTCATCCGCTGGTTTATCTTGACAGCTCGGCAACCTCACAAAAGCCGGTTCAAGTGATCGAAGCGGTGGAAGCTTATTATAGAGAGATCAATTCCAATGTCCATCGGGGCGTTCATACTCTTGGCACAAAGGCGACAGATGCATACGAAGGCGCACGTGAAAAAGTGCGCCGTTTCATCAATGCGGGCTCGACCCGGGAGATTGTGTTCACGCGCGGGACGACGACAGGAATCAATTTGGTTGCGCGCAGTTATGCAATTCCCCGTTTGCAGCCTGGTGATGAAGTGATTCTGACGCCGGCGGAGCACCACAGCAATCTCATTCCGTGGCAACAAGTCGTGAAGGCCACCGGTGCAACCCTGAAATATTTCCCGCTTGAAGCAGACGGAACGCTTGATCTCGCCAAGGTGCGAACGACGATTACACCCAACACCAGAATCGTCGCGATTCAACAGGTATCAAATGTTCTCGGAACGGTTCACCCGATCAAGGAAATTGCGAAAATCGTCCATGAAAACGGAGGAATCATTTGCGTGGACGGAGCGCAAAGCGTCCCTCACATGAAAGTGGATGTACGCGATTTGGATGTCGATTTCCTCGCCTTCTCCGGTCACAAAATGTGCGGGCCGACCGGAATCGGCGTTCTCTACGGGCGTGAAGAGCTGTTGGAACAGATGGAACCGATCGAGTTTGGCGGCGAGATGATCGACCATGTCGACCTGACAGATGCGACCTGGAAGGAACTGCCGTGGAAGTTTGAAGGAGGAACCCCGATCATCGCCGGTGCGATCGGACTGGGAGCTGCCATTGATTATCTCGAATCGATTGGAATGGAGCAAATCGACGAGCATGATCGGAAGCTGGCCCGCTACGCATATGAAATGCTGAGTCAAGTGGAAGGCATCACCATTTACGGTCCCAAGGAAAATCGTACGGGTTTGATCACCTTTAACCTGGACGATATTCATCCTCATGATGTCGCTACGGTCCTGGATGCCGAAGGAATCGCCGTTCGTGCCGGACACCATTGCTGCCAGCCGCTGATGCGCTGGTTGAATGTTACAGCGACAGCAAGAGCGAGCTTTTATCTGTATAATGACGAAGCAGACATCGACCGCTTGGTGAAAGGCATTCAAAAGACGAAGGAGTATTTTGGCCATGTCTTTAGATGATCTGTATCGGCGCGTGATCATGGATCATTATCAGCGCCCGCGCAACAAAGGACGAATTGAAGACGGGGCGGTTACTGTTGATTTGAACAACCCGACTTGCGGTGACCGGATTTCGCTGCAAATGCGTGTGGAAGATGGCATCATTCAGGAGGCGAAATTCCTGGGTGAAGGTTGTTCGATCAGTCTGGCCTCCGCATCTATGATGACTGAGGCGGTAAAAGGGTTAAAGGTGGAGGAAGCACTGGAACTCGTCGACCTCTTCTCGAAGATGATGCAGGGGGAAGATGTAGACCCTGAGAAATTTCCGCTTGAGGATATAGAAGCGTTGATGGGAGTTGCCAAATTTCCGGCCCGGATCAAATGCGCTACATTGGCGTGGAAAGCGCTTGAGCAAGGTGTAAGAAATCAGCAAAAAGCAGACTAGAAGGGGGAAAAAACCGTGGCCGATCAAAACCAACTGCCCGATCTGTCGGAGTACAAGTACGGTTTTCGCGATAAAGACGTTTCGGTTTTCCGCTCCAAAAAAGGGTTAAGCCGCGAAGTGGTCGAAGAGATTTCCCGCTTGAAAGGCGAACCGGACTGGATGCTTGAATTTCGCTTAAAGGCGCTGGAGCAGTTTTATAAAATGCCGATGCCTTCTGCGGAGAACAGCAAGTGGTTTTCCATTTTGCCCGGTAAACTGGATGAACTTGACTTCGACGACATCACGTACTATGTCAAACCATCCGAGCGCCAGGGACGCAGCTGGGATGAAGTCCCTGAGGAAATCAAACAAACCTTTGACAAACTGGGCATTCCCGAAGCGGAACAAAAATTCCTGGCCGGTGTGTCGGCTCAATACGAATCTGAAGTGGTTTACCACAATATGCAAAAAGAACTGGAAGAGCAAGGGGTTATCTTCTGTGACACCGATACGGCTGTCCGTGAATACCCGGAGCTTCTGAAAGAGTATTTCGGTACGGTCGTACCGCCTTCAGACAACAAGTTCGCTGCTTTGAACAGTGCGGTCTGGAGCGGCGGCAGCTTTATCTACGTGCCGAAAGGCGTTCGCTGTGAAGTGCCGTTGCAGGCTTACTTCCGCATCAACTCGGAAAATATGGGACAATTTGAACGCACGTTGATCATCGCGGATGAAGGTTCGTTCGTTCATTATGTGGAAGGTTGCACTGCACCGATTTACAGCACCGATTCATTGCACAGCGCCGTTGTGGAAATCATCGTCAAGGATCATGCACGATGCCGTTACACCACCATTCAAAACTGGGCGCCCAACATTTACAACCTGGTGACCAAACGGGCCGTCGCTTATCGCGGTGCGCATATGGAATGGGTCGACGGAAACATCGGCAGCAAATTGACCATGAAGTATCCGGCTGTCATTATGCAGGGAGAAGGAGCAAAAGCGGATATCCTGTCGATTGCCGTTGCCGGTAAAGGACAGCACCAGGATGCAGGCGCCAAAGTGGTAGCCAATGCGCCGAACTGCACATCCACCATTATTTCCAAATCGATCAGCAAACAGGGCGGTAAAGTGACCTACCGCGGACTCTCCAGCTTCGGGCGGAATGCAACGGGCTCCAAGTCCAACGTCAAATGTGACACCCTGATTCTGGATGATCAATCAACTTCCGATACGATTCCGTATAATGAAATCAAAAATGACAACGTAACACTGGAGCATGAGGCGACCGTTTCCAAAGTGAGTGAAGAACAGCTCTTCTATCTGATGAGCCGCGGTCTTTCCGAAGAAGAAGCGACACAAATGATCATTATGGGCTTCATTGAACCGTTTACCAAGGAGCTTCCGATGGAATATGCAGTGGAAATGAACCGTCTCATCAAATTTGAGATGGAAGGTTCAATCGGATAAATTCTGCCGCAAAACCGTCAAGTGAGGCAGCTTGGCGGTTTTGCGTTTTTAACAGAGGAGGAATCAGGATGAAATGGATCGGCGAGTATTTTTATTTTATTCTGCTGGGAATTTTGGTGCTGATGTTTGCATTGGTGATCGGAACGCGTTTTTTCTAGCGGGCGGATCGGTTTTTTTTGACCAGGACGGCTTCGCGATTCCATTTTTTTAAGGTTGTTCGCGCATAATAAGGGTAAATGTTAACGAAGGTTTATGAGGTTCCTTTTAAACGGAGGGCGGAAAAAACATGACCTTGAAGCGCGAACTGACGGATCTGGAGCTTTCCTGTTACAGCGAATATTCAAAGCTTAAAACCGTGTTGATGTGTCCACCTGTTTACTTTCACATTTCAGAAGTGATTAACCGGGTACAACGGGTCCATATTGGGGAGATTGACCGCGAAAAAGCGAAACACCAATTTGAAAATGTGGTGCAAACCCTGGAGAGGCATGGAGTTGAGGTGATTTTGCTGCACTCGGATCCAGAATATTCCGACCAGGTTTATACGAGGGATATTGCCTGCGTGGTGGGGAGAGAGCTTCTGCTGGCCAATATGAAAGAAGAAGTGCGGCAGGGAGAAGAAACGGAGCTGGTCAGGCGGTTAAAAGAATGGCGCCTTCCTTACATTGAGGTCGGACACGGATCCGTCGAGGGAGGAGATATCCTCGTCGACGGTGATCAGGTTTGGGTCGGGCTGAGCGGCCGGACGGACAGAAAAGCGGTTGATGAGTTGGAAAAGCGCCTCCCTGATTTTACTTGGCACCGGATTCCATTGGAGAAAAAATATCTTCATCTTGACTGTATTTTCAACATTTTATCCCCGACTGAAGCGATTGTTTATCCCCCGGCTTTTTCAGAGGAAACACTGGCGATGTTCTCTTCTGTCCGGGAGTTGATTCAGGTGACGGAAGAGGAACAGTTTGGACTAGCTGCCAATGTATTGTCGATTGGAAATAAAGTGGTCTTGAGCCAGCCGCAATTCGGTCGCCTGAACCGTGAGCTGAGGCGGAGAGGGTATGAAGTGGAAGAAGTGGATATATCCGAAATAACCAAAGGAGGCGGGGCATTTCGCTGTATCACCCTGCCGCTCGTCCGGGAGTAAAGAAAAAAAGCGGGAGGTCATCCCGCTGGAAATGCTTTGTCGTTTTGAGATAAATGTTTCAAATAGCCGGATACAGTCTCGATGGCCACGGCGATTGCCCGTTCATCCGGTTCGATTTGCGGATGGTGCAGACCGTAGGGGGTTTCAACTCCAAGCCAGAACATGAAACCGGGAATCTCCTGCAAAAAATAGCCAAAATCTTCTCCGGCCATTGTTTCGCTGCATTCGACCACATGGAAGCGGGTGTGATTTTGCGCCCATTGCAAAAACGATTGGGTCAGTTCCGGATGGTTGTACACCTGGCAGTAGTTGGCCCCCCAGTCGATAGTGGCCTTGCAGTCAAATCCGGTTTCGATCCCGCGAACCAGCGCCTGAATTCGCTGTTTTACCGTTTCCATCGCTTCGGTTGACAACGTGCGAATCGTCCCTTCCAGGCGGGCGTGTCCGGCGATGATATTCTGCTTGGTTCCGGCTTCGATCTTTCCGATGGTGACCACTCCGGCATCAAGCGGATTCAGATTGCGCGAGACGATCGTTTGCAATTGCAGTGTGAGTTCCGCGGCAGCGACCGCCATGTCATTGGCCAGATGGGGTCGGGCTGCGTGACCGCTGGTGCCGCACAGATCGATGAACAGCTCAGACGTGTTGGCAAAAAGGATTCCCGGACGGGTGGCAATTGTACCCACCGGATATTCCGGGGCGATGTGCAGCGCCAGGATGAGGTCGGGCTTCCAATCGGAAAACTCTTTGCTTTTCAGCATGGGAAAAGCGCCTCCCGGACCTTCTTCCGCCGGCTGGAAGATGAACAGGAGATCATCATCGACCGGATGTTCACAGAAATGGGTGATCAACCCCAGGGCGATGGCCATGTGCATGTCGTGTCCGCATGCATGCATGTAACCTTCATGTTTGGAACGGAACGGGTAACTGGTTTGTTCGGTGATGGGAAGTCCGTCCATATCCGCTCGGTAGCCGATACAGCGTTTTGGATTCTGTCCGGGGATTCTCACCAGTACTCCCGTGCGCCAGGTTTTGATTTGCAGGCGCGGGGGCAGGGAAGAGAGATAGTCCAGGATGAACTGTTGCGTTTTCACCTCGCAAAATCCCGGTTCGGGAATCTGATGCAATTGTCTGCGCAGTTCAATAAAACGATCAGTCATTGCTCTTTCTCCTTTAATCGGCGATTTGCAGCATACGTTTTTCCAGCGCCTGAATGAAGAAGTCGGTTTCCTCCCGTTTCAGCGTCAGCGGCGGGAGAAGGCGAATCACGGTTTTGGCCGTCACATTGACCAAAATTCCGTCCGTGAGCAGTTCTTTTTGCAACCGTATCACATTCTCGGCAGACAGGGAGGTACGGATGCCGATCATCATGCCCCGCCCGTCCATACCCGTGATCAGATGCGGGTATTTTTCTTTTAGAGCCTCCAATCGTCTCCACAGATAATCGGCCCTTTGTTTGCCCTGTTCCAATCCCCCTTCTTCCAACAATACATCGAGGACGGCGTTGCCCATGGCTGCGGATAGCGGAGAAGGAGCGAATGTGGTTCCGTGGTCGCCTGGTTTAAATACATCGGCTGCCCTTTCGCCCGCGATGATGCCGCCGAGTGGAAGTCCGCCGCCGATCCCTTTGGCGAACAAGATGACGTCAGGAGTTAAATCAAATTGCTGATACGCGAATAAGGTACCGGTGCGTCCCATTCCCGTTTGAATCTCATCCACGCAAAAGAGCATTTCCTCTTCGGCACACAGATCATCAATCGCGCGTAGGAACGATTCGGAAAGCGATACGACGCCACCAGCACCGAGAATCGGTTCCACCAGGATGGCGGCCGGCCGGTTCTGCCTGCAAACTTCCCGCAGTTCGGCAATATTATTCATTTCCACCTCATAAACGGGAAAAGCTGGTTGCGGGTAATCCTGGTATACACCCGGTTGCCGGGTCAAGCGCAGTGCACCGAGCGTTCGCCCGTGAAAGCTGTTTTTCAGCACGACGATGCCTTCTTTGCCGTTTTGTTCCCGCCGGGCCCATTTGTGAATCAGCTTGATGGCCGCTTCGGTCGCTTCTGCCCCGGAACCGCCGAAATAAACCTTCCCTTTCCCGAAAGTGTGCTTTACCAGCCGCAGCGCCAAACGGATGGCCGGCGGATTCAAGAAGATATTGGAAATGTGGAGAAAGCGGTGTCCTTGTTCCTCCAATGCCTTCATCAGACGGGGATGCGCGTGACCGAGGATGTTGACGGCCAAGCCGGTGAACAGGTCGAGATAGCGGTTTCCCGCTGTATCATAAAGATAGTTGTTTTCCGCTTTTTCAATGGCGATCGGCAGACGCTGTACAGTCGGCATGATATAGGTTTGGTCGAGTTCTTGCCAGTTCGTCGTCATGTTGCCTTCTCCTTTTGATATAAAATGAGGCCCCGGAGGGCCAAATTTCTTCTGATGGGGTAGCGGGCCGATTAAAGCTCGCGCAATGCTTGAATAACCTCTGTTTTCGATCGGGTCTGGCTGTCGATCTCTTTAATCACGCGGGCCGGAGTTCCGGCAACAACGGTGTTGGGCGGAACATCTTTGGTGACAACGGCGCCCGCAGCAACGACCGAGCCTTTGCCAATGCGAACCCCTTCCAGGATGACGGCATTGGCGCCGATTACAACATCGTCCTCGATGACAACAGGTGTCGCGGATGGCGGCTCGATGACGCCGGCAATGACTGCGCCGGCCCCGATGTGGCAATTTTTCCCGATTGTGCCGCGTCCGCCGACGACAACGTTCATATCGATCATGGTGCCTTCACCGATGACGGCCCCGATATTGATGACGGCTCCCATCATGATGACGGCATTTTTTCCGATTTCCACCTGGTCGCGAATAATTGCCCCAGGCTCGATCCGCGCTTCAATCTGCTTCAGGTCAAGCAACGGGATCGCAGAATGGCGGCGGTCATTTTCCACCACATAGTCTTCGATTTTATCCTTGTTTTCGTTCAGGACGGGAGCGATCGCTTTCCAGTCACCAAACAAAACGCCAACGTTGCCGTTAATAAAGGTTTTTATGTCACTATCAAATTTCAGGCTGTTCAAATCCCCTTTGATATGTACTTTGACCGGGGTTTTCTTTTCGCTTTTTTGAATAAACTCAATGATCTGGTGTGCGTCCATTTCTTTCATACTTTCGGCATCCTTTCTGCGGGTATTAAAAAAGGAATCCCTTGAAATTCGCGGATACAAACAGATTTCAACACAGTAAAGTATAACATATGTCATCCTTTTACAAAACCAGCCCGGTCAAAACAAAGGAGCCGGGTCCCCCATGTTTGCAAATGGGTCGCCCGGCTCCCGGTATTAGAGACCGCCTGGTTCGCTGTTTCCATCAGGGGCCAATCCGCCTGGTTCACTGTTGGTGATATGGATGCTCAGTCCGCCCGGTTCGCTGTTGCTTGCCATTTGGAGAGAATGTTTTTGCACGTGAAAGAGGAGGGTAAAAGCTGAAACCAGCGCAAAGGAGGAAACAACCAAAATGGAAATAAATTTAGATGCTTTCCTCAAGGAATTCTACCTCCTTTCTATTAAACTCTTTCTTTACATTATACATATTTCGCATGCAATTCTGAAATTCCTGCTCGTCTTTTCCGTCAAAACAGCGGGCCAGGCTGAACCAGGCTTTAAATTCTTTCTCTTTGTATCCCTGTTTTTGCGCGATTTCCAGGGCTTTTTGATAGTGCGAGATCGCTTCGTCCGTTTTGTCGATAATTTGACACAAATCGCCCATCATGATGAGGCTGGTGCTGAGCCGGGAAGTATCGTTGAACTTTTCTGCATATTTGATTGCCTTTTCCAAAGCGCCGTACGCATTTTCGTTTCTTCCCTGCTTCATGTAGAGAATGCCGAGCCGGGTATATACGGTGGTCAGGCGTTGGTCTTCAGGGAATTTTCCTTCGAGTTTCAGGGCCATTTTGAAGGAGGTTTCCGCGAGATCCCATTCCTTTTTCGCTGTGTATACACTGCCCAGAACGGTCCAAAGATCGCACATGCTGTCGTATTGTTTGTTGCGGCGCGAGATTTCGATTCCTTCCGTGGCAATTTCGATCGCTTCATCCAAGAGACCGGACAGTCTGGAAAACTCGGACCTCAGCCAATAAAAGCCGAGCGCAGTTCCGATATCGTCCATTAACGGGATTTGCTCCCATATTTCATGAACCAGCTGAATTCCTTCGGTGATGCGTCCGGTTCGTTGCAGGTAAACCCCTTTGTTGCGGTATAAAAGGGCTTTGATATGCCGGTTTTCACCGTCTTCCACAAATGCCTCGATTCCGTTGTTGGTGAATTCCAGGGCTTGTTCAATATCATTGCGGTAATAGCTGATCAAGCCCAAAAGAAGGTAGCTGGCCGCTTCCATGTTGTTTTCTTTGTACGGATTTTGCTGTGAGATGCGAAGTGCGTTATATAGAGCGCGTTCGGCTTGCTTCCATTTTCGTTTACCCATGTAACATTTAGCTTTAAAATAGTAGGCGTGGGCAATATATGGATGGCTTTCTTCCAAGTTGAGTTCTTCCAAAAGGTCGAGCGCTTCGTCGATAAATCCTGTTTTTCGCAGAGTGGCGATGGTGAGAAGTTTAAATTTTACTTTTTTTAATTCTTCCTGCTCCTGTACCAGCATTTCCGGAAGTTTATGCATTGGAAGATCCAATTTTTCCAGCAGATATGAAATTTTCTCGGGACTCACATGTGCGACTCCGCGTTCGATATTGCTGACCGTCGCCGGGGAGATATTTTCGTCGGCCAAGTCCTCCAGCCTGAGCCCGCGGTCTTTTCTCACCTTCCGGATCACTTCGCCGATTTCGTGCAAAGCTAAGGTCTTCATCCCGGTCACCTCTCTTAACCTGATTATTATTATATTACACCTTTTTAAAAAAATTGGGAATGTGTATTTTTTAATTTTCTTAAATATACTGGTGATCTGGTCGTTTTTTTAACAGCCTCGTGGCGAACATCTTTTACAATCCGTTATGTTTGCTGAAAAAATAGGTTAAAAAGATAGATAGAGCTTGTTTATCCATATTGGGAGGAATCATGTTGTTTATTTTATTTTTAAAGATTTTGCGGAAAAGAATTTGGGAAGACGGCATTTTTGATTTGGCTGCCCAATTAGCATATTACTTCCTGATGTCCCTGTTTCCCTTTTTGCTGCTGGCGGTCACGATGCTCGGCTTTCTTCCGTTCCGGTCCGACAATATTCTCGGAATGATCAAACCGTATGCTCCGGCCGGCACTTACCAACTCATTGCTTCCAATTTGACCAGTATTCTGGATCAGCAAAACAGTGGCATTTTTTCCGTCAGTTTGATTGTGACGATCTATCTCGCTTCAGTTGCCTTCCGGTCGATCATCCGGATTCTGGACAACGCTTATCGCGTTCATGTCGAACGGACTTTTTGGAGTGAGTTTATCATCGGTTTTTTTCTGATGTTCAGCCTGCTCGTCGCCCTGATCGTCTCCTTGACCCTGCCGATTTTCGGGAAGATATTGGGGGAATTCGTCTTCAGCTTGTTCGGGGTGGAGAAATGGTTTTTGGAGTTTTGGGTTTGGGTTCGCTGGCTGTTAAGTACGCTCGTTTTATTTTCCGTCTTTTGGAATCTTTACAAGTGGGCCCCGCACATTCGCGTCTCCTTCAGGCAGGCATTGCCCGGTGCTGTTTTTGCAACCCTCGGCTGGCAGATCAGTTCGTACGGTTTTTCGTTTTATGTTTCGATCAATCAAAATTATTCCCATATCTATGGGAATTTAGGAGCGATCATCGTTTTGGTCGGCTGGTTTTACCTGTCGGCAGTCGTGCTTGTCCTGGGGGGATTGATCAATGCGACCTGGTATCAGGTGAAGTTGGGGAGAGCCGTGACGGAAACGGGGGAGAAAGTATATTGACAAGTAGTTCCGGTGAAACTTTTCGGGCATTTGTCTCGTCACAATAGATAGGGTCAGGATGTTTGGCAGCCATCTCATCCAAATACGGGTGAGATTTCACCAACCAGTTGTGTCTAAATATTTAATTTATTTATAACTCGGCGGCAATCGGTGCGGCTGCGGGAGGGAAATAAAGTTGTAATCGAAGAAATAAATATATAATTGAAATTATTATTTTCACAAACGGTTGGTAAATCCCATATGAGCCGGATTAAAAACAGAAAGAAGGTGAAGAGATGAAAGAATGGGATCCGATTGAATTGAATATCGAGCCGCAAGACGGTGAATTGGAGTTCGAAATAGGCGGGCTGAAATGGGAATTGCCTGATGATGGTGTCGAGATTGATATCGATTTTTGACCGGGATTCAGGCGGGCTGATTTAACGGAGATACAAAGCGATATTATAACCTGTGTTTAAGATCGCTCTGCCGATAGGGTGTATGCCGACAAACATGAGCAGAAGGATCCGGGAGCAAAGAGATGCCTCCGGATCCGACTGATCTATCGGAACTTGAAACAAGCCGGCCGCTCTTTTGGCAGAGCGGTTTTTCTTTTCCGGAAAGAATGAAAAAATCGAAAATAGGTATTGTTATATAACAGTAACTGTGCTAATATAGTTACTAACAAGGGGTTTCTGTTATATAATAATGCAAATCGTGATCAAAGGGGAGAAATACGATGTATGATCTGGAATTGGAAGGGATCAAAGTGAATGCCCCGATCCCCCCAGCCTATGAAGAAATTTTAACAGCAGGGGCACTTTCGTTTATTGGCAAATTAGCCAGGGCTTTTACCGCCCGGCGGGATCGGTTGTTATGTAACAGAATGAAACGGCAGGCTGATCTGGATCGCGGGATTTGGCCCGACTTCCTCGAGGAAACCAAAGCGGTGCGGGAAGGGGATTGGGCGATTTCCGATCTGCCGGAAGACTTGAAGGACCGGCGAGTTGAAATCACCGGGCCGGCCGGAGACCGAAAAATGGTCATCAATGCGCTCAACTCCGGGGCGAAGGTGTTTATGGCCGATTTTGAAGACGCCAGTTCTCCCACATGGAAGAACATGATTCAAGGTCAGATCAATTTGCGCGATGCGATTCGCGGGACGATTCAATTTACCAGCGAAAACGGGAAAACCTATCGCCTGCAGGAAAATCCGGCGGTACTGGTTGTCAGACCCCGCGGGCTTCATCTGGATGAACACCATATTTGGGTTGACGGCCAGCCGGTTCCGGGAGGATTGGTGGACTTCGGTCTTTATTTTTACCATAATGCCAGCCTGCTCATAAAAAGGGGATCCGGGCCCTATTTTTACTTGCCCAAGCTGGAAAGCCATCTGGAGGCGCGTTTCTGGAATGATGTCTTTTTGTTCGCCCAGCACGAATTGGGCATTCCGCGCGGAACGATCAAGGCCACTGTTTTGATTGAGACGATCATGGCTGCGTTTGAAATGGATGAAATTCTTTACGAACTGCGTGAGCATTCAGCCGGTTTAAATTGCGGGCGCTGGGATTATATCTTCAGTTTTATCAAAAGATTAAGGAATTTTCCTGAGGTGATCTTGCCGGACCGGGCCAGTGTGACCATGACCGCACCCTTCATGCGGGCGTACAGTTTGCTGGCGATCAAAACTTGCCACCGTCGTAACGCCCCCTGCATCGGCGGAATGGCTGCGCAAATTCCGGTCAAAAACGACCCCGGGGCAAATGAGCGCGCGAAAAACTCGGTCCGGCTCGACAAAGAGCGGGAAGCGAAAGACGGGCATGACGGCACCTGGGTGGCTCATCCCGGTTTGGTTCCCGTCGCCAGGGAAGTATTTGACCGGTTTATGCCCGGACCGAATCAGATCGGGAAGCAGCGGGAGGATGTCGCCGTTTCCGCGAAAGACCTGCTGAAAGTTCCCAAAGGCAAGATCACGGAGAAGGGATTGCGCACAAATATCCGTGTGGCCATTTTATATCTCGAAGCCTGGATTCGCGGATTCGGGGCGGTCGGAATCGACCATCTGATGGAAGACGCGGCAACCGCGGAAATCTCCCGGGCTCAGGTGTGGCAATGGATTCGCCATGAAAAAGGGGTGCTGGAGGATGGGCGGAACATCAGCCCGGCATTGGTGCGCGAGATGATCGGTGAAGAGTTGGAAAAATTGAAAAATGAAGTGGGTGAACAGCAGTGGCCGGATCGGAAATTCGAGGAAGCGCGCCGTCTGTTTTCTGAATTGGTGTTCGATAGTGAATTTGCGGAATTCCTGACACTCCCGGGTTCCGGACTTCTTTTCCAATTCGATCAGAAAGGATGACGATCAATGAGATATGCTGAACAGGCAGAGATGTTGCGAAAAGATTGGAAGGAAAATCCCCGTTGGAAAGGGATTTCCCGTACCTACACGCCGGAGCAGGTGCTGCGTCTGCGCGGATCGGTTCAAATCGAATACACGTTGGCCAGAAGAGGGGCGGAACGTCTTTGGGATTTGCTGCACCGCGAGCCCTTTATCCGCGCATTGGGTGCCTTGACCGGGAACCAGGCAGTACAACAGGTAAAAGCGGGGTTAAAAGCGATTTATTTGAGTGGATGGCAAGTTGCGGCTGATGCCAATCTGGCCGGACAGATGTATCCGGATCAAAGTCTCTACCCGGCCAACAGTGTTCCCGAGGTGGTGAAACGGATCAATCGGGCGCTTCAGCGGGCCGACCAGATTGAGCATGTGGAAGGCAAAACGGACCGGGAATGGTTTGTTCCGATCGTGGCGGATGCGGAGGCGGGATTTGGAGGGCCGCTCAATGTGTTTGAGCTGATGAAAGCGATGATTGAAGCCGGGGCTGCCGGTGTTCATTTTGAAGACCAATTGGCTTCCGAAAAGAAATGCGGGCATCTCGGCGGGAAAGTGCTGATTCCCACCTCACAAGCAGTGCGCAATCTGATTGCGGCGAGGCTGGCCGCAGATGTGATGGGGGTGCCGACCGTGCTGATTGCCCGCACGGATGCCAATGCCGCCCAATTGATTACCAGTGACATCGATCCACGTGATCACGAGTTTATCACCGATGAACGAACGGCGGAGGGATTCTACCGGATTCGCAACGGACTGAAAACAGCGATTGCCCGCGGGCTTGCTTACGCACCGTATGCCGATCTCATCTGGTGTGAAACGTCGGAGCCCGATCTGGAGGAAGCACGGCAGTTCGCTGAAGCGATTCATGCCAAGTTTCCGGGGAAAATGCTGGCTTACAACTGCTCTCCGTCGTTCAATTGGAAAAAGAAATTGGATGAAAAAACGATTCTCCGCTTCCAAGAGGAGCTCGGGAAAATGGGATACAAATTCCAATTTGTGACCTTGGCCGGCTTCCATGCCCTGAACCACAGCATGTTCCGGCTGGCCAAAGAGTACAACAGAGAGGGAATGGCCGCCTACTCCAGGCTGCAACAGGCCGAATTTGCACTGGAGAACGAAGGGTACAGCGCCACGCGCCATCAGCGGGAAGTGGGTACGGGCTACTTTGATGAAGTTTCCATGGTCATCTCCGGAGGAACCTCTTCAACCACTGCCATGTCAGGTTCGACAGAAGAAGAACAGTTTACGGCGTGACCGGGAGATTGTCTGGAAGAAAGCCGTCCGGGTTGCTGCGGGCGGCTTCTTTGATGTGTCCGGCAGGCAAGAGTTGATCCCGGATCGAACAGTTTATAGAAGAGTTCCTTAGGGGGATGAATCAATGAACCATTTTTCAACATGGCCCGAAGTGAAAAACGTGGAGATCGCCTTTTTGCCCATCGGTTCGCTGGAGCAGCATGGGTATCATTTGCCAATCGCTGCCGACAGCATCATTGCCGAAGCGATTGCACATGAATGCGCCAAAAGATTTGACCACTCGTTTGTCTGCCCGGTGCTTCCTTATTCCGCATCATTCGAGCATGCGGGCTTTCCTGGTTCGATCTCGTTGCAGTCCATTACGATTATCATGGTTGTCAAGGATATTATCCGCTCATTGGAGCGCATGGGCGTGGACAAGATCGTGATGATCAACGGGCACGGCGGAAACTATTTGTTGGGGAATATTGCACAGGAGATGAATGTGGATCATTCACGCATTTTGCTTGCGCCCAGCCGCAAACATTGGGAAAAGGCGTATGAACAGGCCGGGATTTCGGCCGCTCCTTCGCGTGACATGCATGCGGGGGAGGGAGAAACATCCATTCTCATGTACTTGGATGAGGCATTGGTGAGGATGGAGCAGAGGGTGGATGTGGATTCGCCGGAACGCGATCTGCTGACGGCATGCGGAATAAAACCTTATACGGAAACGGGAGCGATTGGATTTCCGACCCGGGCCAGTGCAGACAAAGGGAGAATCCTCCTGCAAGCTTTGGGGGAGCAAATTTCAATGACAGTTCGGAAATTCATGGAAGGAACATGATAAGCAAGACTTAAAGCCAACCAAAACAAAGAGCGACACAAAACCGGGGCAAACCCCGTTTGCGTCGCTCTTTGTTTTGGATTCTCATCCGGTTCATCGCATCCTAATCGTGGTGGCCATTTTCCGCTTTGATCGATTCATAGATATCATGCAAAAGCTGTTGTTTCGTCTGCCATAAGTTTTCTGATAGATCCACATGGTATTCTTCTGGATTTAATATGCGCAAATGCTCCTCCCAGAAGAGAGAGAGCTGCTGTTGATGATAACGGCGGATTTCGTCCAATGAAGGCAGCTCGTAAACCCGTTCGCCGTTTTTAAAAATCGGTTGCAAGAGGGGAATGGCCCGGAAATGTTTCACCTTTTTGCGTCGGAAAGGTTGCAGCGGGTGAAACAGAACCAGCGGTTTGGATTCATCCACTTGTTCTTCAAGCAGGGTGAGCAGATCGCCGCGGGCTTTTCCGTTCTTGCGGTCCACAATGCGATAAATGTTTTTGAGGCCCGGAGTCGTCACTTTCGATGGATTGGAAGAAATTTTAATCGTCGGTTTCCATTCGCCGTTTTCATAACGGGAGACCATTTTGTACACAGCGCCCAATGCCGGTTTGTCATAGGCGGTGATCAATTTGGTGCCGACGCCCCATGCGTCGATCTTCGCCCCCTGCGATTTCAGATTTAAAATGGTGAATTCGTCCAAATCGCTGGAAGCGACGATTTTGGTTTCCGTAAGTCCGGCTTCGTCCAACATTTTCCGGGCTTTTTTGGAAAGGTAAGCGAGGTCGCCGCTGTCCAGACGGATTCCGGCCAGGGTTTTTCCTTGCTGTTTTAACTCCAGTCCCACCTGAATGGCGTGCGGAATACCGCTTTTCAAGGTGTCGTAGGTGTCGACGAGAAGCACCGCTTGATCCGGAAAAGCAGCGGCATAGGCCCGGAACGCTTCCAACTCGCTGTCAAAGTCCTGCACCCAGGAGTGCGAATGCGTGCCCGATGTGGGAATGCCGAACACATTGCCGGCCAGTGTGTTGGAGGTGGCGTCAAACCCGCCGATATAGGCGGCCCTGGCTCCCCAGACGGCGGCATCCATTTCCTGGGCGCGGCGTGTCCCGAATTCCAGAAGCATGTCGTCTTTGGCAATATGGCGAATACGGGCTGCCTTGGTGGCGATCAGTGACTGGTAACCGATGAAATTGAGGAGCGCCGTTTCAATCAACTGAAGCTCGATCACCGTTCCCTCCAGCCTGACCAGGGGTTCATCGGGAAAAACGATGGTTCCCTCCGGCATGGCATGGATATTTCCGGTAAAGCGGAACGAACGTAACAGATCAAAAAATTCCGGTTCAAAGTGTTCATTCATTGAACGCAGGTATTCGATGTCTTCTTCGGTGAAACGCAGATTCTCCAGATAATGAACGGCTCTTTCCAAACCGGCGAAGACAACATATCCGTTGCCGAACGGCAGGCTGCGAAAATACAGGTCAAATGCCCGCCGGTGATGATGCGTTTTGTTTTTGAAGTGTGCGTACATCATGGTGATTTGGTATTTATCCGTATGCAGTGCGGAAATCGGTGGCAAATTCATTTTTTGTAAACTCCTGTCTGTCTGTATTGCCATGGGATTAATCAGTGATTTTATAAATGATCGGGATCGCTTGGTTTTTCTTTATATAGTAAGCGCCTAGTTGCACTTGTTTATCCTTCAGGGAAAGAATCCAAAAACTTTTGTGGACAAAATGCCAGCCTGAGCGGTCGCGGGCCGATGGATAAGCATCGCTGAGCGGATGGGAATGCAAAACGCCGAGCCATTCCAGCTGAAGGGAACGGATTTTTTTGACGGCTTCAAAGTAGGCACGCGGTTCAAAATCAAGGAAACAAGGGCCGCTGTTTTGTCCGGGGATTGGAAAAAAATGCGTGATCACGGACCCGTGGCCGGCCAAAAAACCGTATCCCTGATGCGGATACTGATTCAGGCAGTACTCCTTCATCTGTTCAATTACATAAGAGTGAATGGTAAGAAAGGATGGCTTCATCCCTCAGCTCTCCCCGCCGGATTTGATCAACCCAATCTATGAATCTCCCATTATTTTATATTTCTCTGAAGATGAAGTCTATGGGCAACTTGCGTGATTGGGAGAAAACGATCAGGGATTTCCGGCATAAGCGGTTGATGGAACAAGCTTAAGCAAACTTGCAACACACTTTTGAAGAATACGCGACCTGACGTTTTTTTCCGATATCACTAATGGTAGAATGAAGGGAGAAGCTCATTATTTACGGAATTTTACCAGAAAGGCAGATTTCTGATGAGTAGAATAGTAAACCCGGTTCAAGTGGGTTTATGCGGATGGGGAGATCATGATTTGTACCCGCCGGGAACGGGATCGCGGGAGAAGCTGGCGATTTACGCCGGTTATTTTCCTGTAGTGGAAGTGGACAGCACCTATCATGCGATCGCCCCGAAGGAGCGGATGGAGCGATGGGCAGAGGAGACACCGGAGTCATTTCGCTTTGTCGTCAAGGCTTACCGCGAATTGACCGGTCACGGGCGAACGGAGCGGGCGCCGGTACGCTCCTGGACGCAGCTGGTCGAAGAAATGATCGAATCGGTTATGCCGATGATGAAGTCGGGCAAACTATCAATGTTACTTTTTCAGTTCCCTCCTTGGTATGATTGTAGCCAAAAACATGTGAAATATATTCGCCGGGTTCGGGAAGCGTTTCGCGATTTTCCGGTGGCGATCGAGTTCCGCAACCAGAGCTGGTTCCGGGCGGAGTTTCATGATAAAACGCTGCAATTTTTGGAGCGGGAAAAATTGATACACGTTATTTGCGATGAACCCCAGGCCGGGGAAGGTTCGGTTCCGGTTGTACTGGCGGTGACGAATCCGGAGCAGGTACTGATTCGCTTTCACGGACGCAATCGGTCTGGATGGAATAATACCGGCCAGCCCAACTGGCGGGACGTCCGTTATGCATACCGTTATTCCGATCAGGAGCTGGAGGAATGGGTCGGGCCGATTCGGGAATTGCAGAAAAAAGCGAAGAGCATTACGATCCTTTTTAATAACAATTCGCAGGGGGATGCCAAGGACAGCGCCATGAAAATGATCGGGAAATTGGGATTGCAGTTCGAGGGGTTGGCGCCGAGACAGCTGGCCTTTTTTGAATAACCGGATGTGAAAGCCGGCCGGCAAGAGAGCCGACTTAAGGGAGGTTTTTTGTGGGCTTGATAAAACGATTCCACCTTTTGCATACCAATGATTTGCACAGCCGTTTGGACGGGGCGGCGCAAATTCACCATCTGGTCACTTCGCTTCGGGAGAAATGGGCCGCGCAGGGAGAAGAAGGACTTTTAATCGATGTCGGCGATCATATGGATCGCATGCGCATGGAAACGGAAGGGACGGATGGGTGGGTAAACCGGGCGATTTTGGAGAAAACCGGCTATGATTTGTTTACATTTGGCAACAATGAATTGCTCACTTTTTCCAAGGATCATCTTGATGCTCTCTTCCGTGATGCTTCTTTTTCGGTGATCAGCAGCAATGTTTTTGAATACGGAAGCGATCGCCAGCCCGGTTGGCTTTCGCCGTACAAGATCAAGGAAGTAGCCGGGGTGAAATTTGGTTTCCTGGCGGCGACGATTCCGTACCCGCTGGTGTATGAGCAAATGGGCTGGACCGTGAAAGATCCGCTGACCGTTCTGAAAGAGGCCGTTCATTCTCTGCGGGGGCAGGTGGATTTGCTCATTTTGCTGTCGCATTTGGGATTGCCGAACGACCGGTTGCTGGCAGGCCAACTGGAGGGAATTGATATGATTCTCGGTGCGCACACGCACCATTTGCTCCCCGAACCGGAGCGGGAGAAGGGGACATGGATCGCGGCGGCCGGCAAGTTTGCCGAGTATCTCGGCCATGTTTCCTTGGAAATCGATCTTGAGCAGAAGCGTTTAATCCGTGTGGAGGGGCGCTGTTATGAGCTGAAAGGCCAGGAGGCATCGGCTGAAATTCTCAGTTTGATTGACCGCTACCGGGAAGAGGCGGAACGTAATTTGTCCGAACCCATCACTTATTTGCCCGAACCGTTGATTACCGACTGGTATGGTGAAGCGCCATTTGCCAATCTGCTGGCTGACAGCCTGCGTGACTGGGTGCAGGCCGACATCGCCCTGGTGAACAGCGGCCAATTGCTCAAGTCGGTCCGTTCCGGCCTGATTACCCGCAAAGATTTGCACCGGGTTTGTCCGCACCCGATCAACCCGGCTTTAATCAGGATTAAAGGAAAAGCAATCAAGGAGACGCTGGAAGAATCGCTGTTGCCCGAATTTCAGGAACAGCCGATTCGCGGATTTGGCTTTCGGGGAAAAGTTCTCGGATCGATGGCTGTGTCGGGAATGAAGGTAGAGTATGATTCCCGTGCCAAACCGCATGAAAAAATTCTTCGCATCATGGTAGGGCCGAGGGAACTGAATGAGGAAGAAGAATATGAGCTGGCCACCATCGACATGTTTACCTTTGGTGCCGGATACCTCGGCTTGAAAGAAGGGGAGATCATTCGCTTTTATCTGCCTGAGTTTTTGCGGGATTTGCTGGCAGTGCAGCTCAAAAAAACAGATGCGCTCCAAAGATGCAGGGAGCCGAGATGGATTGATGAAACAAGGAAACATTCATGTCTTTTCGGCACAACCCAAGTGTGAAAGCACAAGCAAAATCAGGTGGGGTGCGGGAACCGCGCTTCGGATTGCGATGGCTCTTTCTGAGATGGATTCCGTGGATCATTCTTGAAACGCATTAATAAACCATTTATTGTTAACCTAAAGGAAAAACCTCGCAAAAGGATAAGCACTGTTCTACAATATACATAAGGGAGGTTGCCGCGATGAGTTTTGTGGATGAAGTATATTCGCTATACAGGGATCAGTTAAATGATGATGAAGAAGATGCGGTTGCGATCGTTCTCAGCATTCTGGAAGAGCAGTCACGCGAGAATGTACTCCAGTTGATTGATGAGATGAGCGATGATGAGATTATGCAGATGCTGGGTGTCTATTTGGTGGAGATGCTGAAAATGAAAATGATTCAGGATGGAAAGCTCCAGCCGCACAGGTCGTTGTTAACTCCGTCCCGGTATCATTGATTCATAAAAAAATTGGCGCATTCTCTCACTTTTTTGGGCGTTTGCTCATACTTTGTTGTAAGAAGTAAGGGCTGAGGAGGGAATGCGCTTGATTGAGATGAAGCCGATTGACATCGATGGTCGCCAGGTTCTCGGAATCGAGGTTAAGTTGCCGAAAACAACATTGCTGGTGATCACAACCGATAAGGGATATATCATGTGTGGAGCATTGGATATCGCTTTATTGAACGAACGTCTTTCCGACCGCAACATAATTGCGGCAAGGGCAGTGGGAGTCCGTACATTGGAACAGCTGCTCGATGCTCCCCTCGAATCGGTTACGCACACGGCCGAGTCGATGGGAATTACTTCGGGAATGACGGGCAAAGAAGCACTGGTCAAGATGATGTGAAGAATACCTTTGTTGATTTTTGTCTACAGCCTCACCTTCGGATGTGATGTTCCGAAGGTTTTTCATTTTCCGCGAAAGTGGATTGCCGGTCAGGCCGTCCTGTCTCACGGATCAGTATGGCAGCAAAGCCGCAATCGATCTGCCGCCTGTTTCATATCGTCCGGAAGCGGGGAGGTGAAACGCATTTCTTTCCCCTGCAAGGGATGGAGGAAAGAGAGCACGCTGGAATGAAGCGCTTGCCTTTTGATCAGGGAAAGTTCCCCTTGATACAAGCTGTCTCCCATAAGGGGAGCTTGTAAATGAGCAAAGTGGACGCGAATTTGATGCGTTCGTCCGGTTTCCAGGCGCACCTCGACCAAGGCTCCCTGTTCATTTTGGTCTCGCACTTGATAATGGGTAACCGCATGCTCTCCGCCCTTCTTTATCTTCCGGCGGGTGGGGTGGCCGGGATCACGACCGATCGGGGCATCAATCGTGCCGGCAAGACGGGGCAGAGGGCGGCCGAGCAGCGCCAAATATCGGCGTTCGATTTTTTTCTGCCGCAGTTGCCGGTCGAGCAGCTGGTGCATGTATGCATTTTTGGCAATCAGGATCAAACCCGAGGTATTCCGGTCGAGGCGGTGAACGGGTCTCGGTACGCCCGAAACCCCTTGCTGTTCCCATACATGCAGGATGCCGTGAACCAGAGTGCTCCTGTCATCGGGACGGACGGGATGAACGGTCACCCCGGCCGGTTTGTCGATTACCATCAGATCGAGATCTTCATAAACGATGGTGAACGGCACCGGCTCGGGTTGCAGATCGGATTTCTCGAGCGGGCGAACGGCAGCCTTGATCTGATCGCCTGTTTTCACTTTTTGTTTCATCCAGGGGGAACGTCCGTTTAACAGAATTCCCTTCCGCCGGGTTAACCGATTGATCATGCGGCCGGACAGCTGGAGGGGGCCTTTGAGAATTTCTTCAACGGTCATCCCTTCCAAATCGGCCTTGATCGTATAGGTAATCCATTTATTGTTCATTGTTTTCACCATGGCGTTTTCCCTTTTCCAAAGATGTGATAAAGAATATGGTTTAACTACAGTTTAACTCCATTCAAACAAAAGGCAAACGTACCATGAAACATAAATGTGAATGTCTTTTTGGGAAAAACCGGGGATGGAAGAAAAAATGAGCGGAGAGTGCTGCCCCTTGACTGATCATTCGGAACCGGGGGAGCTCAAGGCGGAAGAACAGAGAGGGTGGGTAAAATGAATGGGAGGAATTTCCCGTTTGCGGTGATTTTTTTCGACGGGGTATGCAACTTCTGCAATCATTGGGTGCAATTTTTGCTTAAAAAGGATAAGGCCGGTGTTTTTCGTTTTGCCTCGTTGCAATCCAAAGTGGCCTGTTCCGTTTTGCCTGGATATGGAATTGAACCGGGGGCGCTGGAATCGATCGTTTTACTGGAAAACGGACGATGTTACACAGAATCTGCAGCAGTCCTGAGGATTTGCCGGCGGCTGAAAGGAGGATGGAGATGGTTTTCCCTCCTTGGAGCGATTCCGCGTCCGGTTCGCGATTATCTGTACCGCCAGGTGGCCAAACGGCGTTACCGTTGGTTTGGGCGTACCGAGAGCTGCATGGTGCCGGACAAGGAGATGCGGGACCGCTTTCTTGAAGATTTTTAAACCAATTTGATCGGCCGCACCACATCCCTCTGTCGAAAAATCGCCTTCCGATTTTTTCACGAATTGCTGAAGGTGTCCGGAGATCGGGGAGGGCGGGAGGCGGTCGGAAAATATGCGTTCGCCAGGGAATGTGTGAAGTCGTTAACAGGTGAGAGAAATTGATGCAAGGGGAGATTACCGAGATGTCATCCTGAAGCGATGAACCCGGAGGGACGATTGATCCGAAAGTCTCCATACCAAGGGAAAAGTTGTCGCAAACGGATAAAGGGAAGGCTCCCTTTCATGATGGGAATGGTTCGGTACCCAAGAGCACCAAAATTTTTCTTTCACACACGAGTAAGGAAGCCCTCCATTTTTTAATCAATCGGTTCGGTATCACTTGGAGGATCGCCGAAAACGCCGAGATACACCACAGGAAGCCCCTCCTTTTTCAACTTACCCCTTGGCCAGTTGGAAGTATTGCTTCGAGTATTTTGCGTAGTTGGGTTCATCATTGAGTGCCAGATAGGCTTGTGCCAGTCCAAACAATGCTTCAAGCTTGCTGCTGGTATCCGTATCTAACTCATAGACTTTTAATAAATATTTGATTGCATCGGATGTTTTTTGTTCTGCAAGTAAGATTTTTGCTATATATAGCAATGTTTTAGAGTATTTTAACATATCATTTTCTCTATTTGCAATTTTCGATGCTTTCTGTAATATGTCGTGAGAAAGCTGGAATTCTTTTTTCTCAAAATAGACAATTCCGAGCTTTTGATATGCTTCCAGGAGGAGCCAGTGTCTTCGCGAGATTTTGCTTTTCAAATCAATGGCTGCTTTCAGGCATTTTTCGGCGCGGTCAAGTTCTCTACGCCCGCGGTAAATGTCGGCCAAGGTGATGTACAGCTCGAGTTGCCGTTCAAAATTATCGTTAATTCTCGCAATTTCCAGTCCTCTTTGCGCACAGGCGGCCGCTTCGTCATAGAGTTTGATCTCCATTTTCAGTTTTGCCTGCAGATCATAGATGCCGATCGCTGTTTCGATATTGATATCAAGTGAATCCACGGTGATTTGCTCCAGGGTTTTCAGTGCTTCCTCCGCTCTCCCCAATGCGCGCAGATAGATCGCCTTATTGGTTAAAAGGATGGTGTAATAATATTTTCGCTCCCCGCCAGGATCAAAACTTTTGATTCCTTCTTCCACATAGCGCAAGGCTTTCTCTTTGTTTTTGGTGTGTTTAAACTCGATGACCGACAGGTTGTTCAAAATGCAGGGTTTTAAATTATGCGGTTGATAGTCGACAGTTTTTTCGATCTCCTGCAAGGCCTTGTGAAAATACTCAACGGCTTTGTTGTTTTGCTTTAATTTGAAGTGACATCTTCCTTTTAAAAAGTGAAGAAGTGGGCCATCGTAGGAAGGGGGGAGGTTGGAGAGTTCTGCAAGGGTTTTTTTGGGGTCGGCGTACAGCTTGTTCTCCAGGATCAGCAAATCCAGCCGGCGTTCTTCGGCTTCTTCCTGATCTTTTTTGGAAAGTTCGCTGAGAGACAGATCCAGCTTACGGAGAAGGTAGCGAACCTTGACATGATTTTGCGTCAATCCGCGTTCAATTGAGGAGAGAGTGGCCCGGGGAATATAGTCATCAGCCAGATCGTCAAGGGTCATCCCGCGTTCCTTGCGAGTTTTGCGGATCAGTTGCCCGACCTTGACAAAATCCATTAAGCTTGGATACCTCCTTCTCTACTATTCGCATTTTTCTAACAAAATATATCACAACGTGTGTGGCAGTTACAACATGATTTTTGATATTTTTTGCAGTATAAAATTAATTATTACTGCACTTCCAGAAATATACGAGATATTTTTTTTATTTTTTGGCAGAAAAAATACCATAGAAGAATATTTCCGCAATATAGAAAATATTTATCTAATTCTAATAATTGATTGAATCAACCTTCAGCTCTTCTTTATACTAAGTTTGTAAGGGAAGAAAAGAAGCAAGAGTTCCAAAAAGATTGGATCCAGACAAAAGAAAAAGCGAATTCTTGATCGCCTCTTCCTTCCGGGAAGAGAAGCGAATGGATAAATCCGTTCCCGATTTTTTGGTGAAAGGAAGTGTCACGGGTGAAAAGGATGATCTTTTTAAATTTGAATAATGACCTTAAACGGGTTTTGTTGCAAGCGCTTCAGAAACAGATGGAATATTTTTATAACAAGAGTTTGCAAGAACCCCGCAAATTTTTGTCCGCCGTCTATTATGAAGAGGCGAAAATGCTGGAGGAAGCCATGTCACAAATTCAGACACAATGGACGGAGGCTCTTCCCAGCGCACAGGTGGTATCTCCCCCGCCCTCCGATTTGTGTGCGGAAGATGAGCGCCAATTCTATGTATCCTTTTGTGAACTGAAAAACAAAAAAATCGGCTCTCTGTTTGCTTTTACAGAGGAAGCGGAGCCGATCGAGGTCACGTACGACAACAAAAAGGGATTTACGATTAAGGTAAATAATTGCATTTCTGCACAAACTTACGATCTGGATACAGCCTTTTTCACGTTCCTGGACTTGATTGAGGAATAACCTTGCCGGTTGCATGATTAAAAAAGCACTTTCCCTAAGGAAAGTGCTTTTTTGTGGCTTGAGTTTAGCGGACTTGGTTCAAGCGAACAACGTTGGCGGATTGGGGTCCGCGTTCACCCTCTACGATATCGAACTCAACCGGTTCGCCTTCTTCGAGGGTTTTGAATCCATCGGCTTGGATCGCGGAGTAGTGTACGAATACATCGCCACCGTCTTCGCGCTCGATGAATCCATAACCTTTTTCAGCATTGAACCATTTAACCTTACCCTTCATCTTAGGGCCTCCTTCTTCCATTAAAAAGCGGTCAAACTCAAGCACTTGAAAACCTTTTGTTACGCTAAACAAGAGGCCACAAGATGAAACTTGACTTGCATCCGACTTTTTAACGCTTAATTATAAACACATCATAACACGCCCGTCGAAACGGTTCAAGTTTTTTCCTTCCTTATTGGAATAAATGTTGATAGGCGGAAAGATCGATCTGTTTTTTTTGCAGTGTTTTGATCAACCACTTGTGATCCCGTTTGGGTGTGGCCAAAATGTAACCTTTCACGATATGTTCTTCCGTTAATTTTTCAGCCTGTTCATGCAAAACCAGTTCACCGATTTTTCCGGCAATTTTCTGTTTGGCCACATCGCGGAACAGTTTGGGCACGGGTTCAACCAGTTCATTTAACAGCGCTTTTTGTTCATCCGACCAGAGATGCAGCGTTTGGTTTATATAATACTCCTGCCAATCGAGGATCGATTTCCCGTCTTCCTTGGGCAGTGCTTTTAAAAACTTGCGGAACATGAAGTAACCGCCGATTGCCAGGAAAAGGAGAAACACGATCCAGAAGAACAGATAGAACCATTCAAGCCATGCAGGTACTGTCACAGAAGGCCACACCTCTTTTCTCGTCCTCTTTCAAAAATTCATTATAACGAAGGGGAAAGTACAGCTGCAAGTCGGAGCCGGGACACACGCCGATTTCATGACGGGAAAAAGGCATAAAAAAACGCCTTCTTCCATTTATTTGGAGAAAGCGTTCCTAGGTTTTCCGCTTAGAAAAAAGTGTGGATGGCATAACCGATCAGTCCCCAGCAAGGAATACTCAAGAGAGAAGCATTGATTAAACCGACAAGTGCATTGTTCATCTGAATGACCTCCTGTGTGATTTTTTGATTTATGGCAATTCCGCTTGGAAATGATGATCCTTATCCAATCAAGAGACGAACTGCGAAATAAATGATTCCCCATACCGGAAGGCTCATGAGCGTTGCATTAAACAAACCGATTGAAGCGTTATTCATGGCTGTTTCCCTCCATCAATCTCTTGATGAGTTTATTATAGAATGGCTTTTTGCGTTTGTCCGCGATTTTACGCAATTGAAAACGAAATGTAATCTTGCGGTTACGTTAAGACGCTTTTTGAAACAAAAAAACATCCTGACAAATGAGGGCATTGCGCATCAAAAAGACTGATTTTCAAGGCTTGCAGTGGAGGTCACACCATCGTGCGCCTGTGCGGGCCCGGTAACATAAAACCGGGCTCTGAAATATTGTTGTAACATTGCCGGAAATATTGACGTTACTTCAGCGCTGGGCTATACTCTCACCCGTGCCTGTTTTTTGAAAAAATGCATGTCTTTTCGGTACAACCCAAAGGATGAAAATCCGGTAAACCCGGATGGATGAGTGCGCCCCGCCCCGACATGTGACGGCACTTTGACAGAAGAAAAAAGGAGAGCGTGAAATGCAACCAAATCAAAAAGGGATAAGACCGGTCACTCCGCAATATGATCCTTGGGATGCATGGATGACGAGAGCCGCGACAGGAAAGTACGAATTGACCAGTGTGGAATTTACGGTAACCAACCTTTGCAACTTGCGATGTGAGCATTGTGCGGTTGGAGAGACACTGGTGGAAAGGGAAGGACTGCCGATCAGCGTAGATCAGTTGATCCGTCGTCTTGATGAAGTGGAGACATTAAAAACATTAAGCATTACAGGGGGAGAGCCGATCTTAAATCCCCGTGTCGTAAAAGAAACGATTCGTCCGTTGCTTAAATATTGCCGGGAGAGGGGGATTTATACCCAGCTCAATTCCAACCTGACCTTGCCGTTAAGCCGGTACGAGGATTGGATCGAGGATTTGGATGTCTTACATATTTCCTATAACTACCGGGATGCGGAGGATTTTTACCGTATCGCTTTTCAGAAAGCAAAAAAAGACGTGGATTTTAAAACGGCGGAGACCCTGTTTAACCGGTTGAAAGAAAATGCGCGCCAATTGTCCGCACAAGGTGTTTTCATTTCAGCCGAGTCGCTGTTAAGCCCGTTTACTTCCCGCCATATCGTGAAGATGCATCAGGATATTGCGGAAATGGGCTGCAAGCGGCATGAAGTTCACCCCCTTTACCCGAGCGATTTTGCAAGGGGAATGGAGCTGCTGACACTGGATCAGTACCGGGAAACGGTGCACCGCCTGCTCGATGGACACCATCCGGAAGTATGGATCTTGTTTGGCACCCTTCCATTTTACCCGTGCAGCGACAAAGCGGAGGATCGCGAGCTGTGGCAAAGGCTTCATCGTGAGCCGAATGTGACGGTCAGACAGGATCCCGATGGACGCAACCGCCTGAATGTCAATGCGTTTACCGGAGATGTCATCGTGACGGATTTTGGGGATGTTCCCGCTCTGGGAAATATCAAAACAGACCGGCTGGACGATATTTTTCAGCAATGGCTGGAACATCCGCTGGCCAAGAAAACCCATTGTTTTTGCCTGAAAGCGAAATGTGCCGGCCCCAACCTGTTGGTCGCCCATGCTTATTATGCCGATTGGGATTTCAGCAAACGCCGTGCCAAAATTGAAATACAGTGAAGGGGAAGAGATCTGTTTTCAAGTTGCTGTCACATGACGGGGAGAGGGGCTCCTCCCCTGCTTTCCGTGATGTCGGTTTTGACTTTCTTCAGGCTGTGCCGGAAAGACATGAGTGTTTTTTGGGGAGTCAGACAAAATACGGGGAGTACACGTTTGCTCGCAACCTTTTTACCAAAATCGAAGTAAAAATATAAATATTTGAATATAATGTTCTGTATATTTATACTATTGAATATAAAACAAAAAAGGAAGTGAGATCGTTGAGCTATTCTTCTCTTCGTCAAGCCGCGCGAGATTCTTTGCGGGGGAAATGGGGCATCGCGGTCGGAGTTACAATTTTATATCTTATTTTAGTTAACGGTGTTCCGACCATTATTGATCTGTTTTTGAAGCCGAGTGATCCGCAGAACGAATTGGACGGGGTGTCGCTCCTTAACACACTGATTCAATTACTGTGGTGGATCTTTGTATATGCTCCGCTCATTATTGGATATGTCGTGTTTATCATGAAGTTGGTGCGCCGGCAAGAAGCAGAAACCGGGGATCTGTTTTCACGTTTTAAAGGGGAGTGGTATCTCCGGTCCATCGGTGTGGTTGTGTTGCAATCAATTTATATTGCATTATGGAGTATACTGTTGATCATTCCCGGGATTATCAAGTCCTATTCTTATTCCATGGCTTATTATATCCTGCTGGATCATCCCGAATATTCGGCATTCCAAGCGATTACGGAGAGCCGGAAGCTGATGAACGGCCACAAGTGGCAGCTGTTTGTGCTGCATCTCACGTTTATCGGCTGGTTCCTTTTGTCCTTCATTTCGCTGGGAATCGGGTTTTTCTGGTTAATTCCCTATTTCAATGCGGCACAGATGCAATTTTATTTGAAAATCAGCGGCCAGTCTACGGAAGCATCAATTCGCTGACAAAGAGAAACCCATCCGTCCGGTTTTCCTGGCGGATGGGTTTGTCGTGCGATTGTCGCCTGCCCGTGAGTCTTTAAATTGCGTTTCTTGATCTTATTGCCCGCGTGCCGGCGACACAGGACGCAGGCGTCTGCGGGGGTTTTCCGGATCGGTACGGGGTCAATCCGTTCGGTCAAATCGAGGGCATCGGCCACTCTTCCGAGGTGATGGAATAAATTTCGTGGTCCTCCCATTTGCCGTTGATGCAAAGATAACGTTTCGAGAGGCCTTCATAACGGAATCCCGCTTTTTCGACCACGCGTTTGGAGGGGAGATTGCGCGGCATAATGGCGGCTTGGACACGGTGCAACCCGGCCGTCGCAAAAGCGTATTGAACCGCTAATTTGACTGCCTCGGTCATATATCCCTTTCCTTGCATCCGTTCATCCATAAAATATCCGATTGTGCAGTTTTGCCAGGCCCCGCGCACGACATTGCTCAGGTTGACCCGGCCGATGAGGGAATGGTTTTCCAGCAAAAAAATGCCGAAGGGATATCCCTGATCTGATTTCCATTGCCGGATCGCCTGCTCGATGGCGGAATGTTGTCCGGCGGCAGTGAAGTAGGATTCCGGCCGGATCGGTTCAAAGGGTTGAAGAAAGGAGCGGTTTCGCTGCACCAATTCCAGCATCGGTTGTACATCGTCCAGCGTCAATGGGCGAATGCGGATTTTTTCTCCGTTTAACATATCTCCCTCCGTTGCTTTTGTATTTCTCTGCGAGCAAAACATAATAACCCTTTATTTGGAACTTTGTCAACAGGCTGCTTTTTATTAATATTGTTTTTTCTGTGAGTAAAAATTCGGTGGTGTGAAAATGGAACCCGGATTCCGGACCGTTTGACAATGGGTTATGGAAATGGGTGATCCAAACAGAATATAATGAACTTAGGACGTTTATTCTTTTTACTGTGTGTGGTTGTTGACAGCAAGGTTGTAGTCATCGGAGGAGTGCATATGGATCTGTTTCAAAAATTTGTCCGGGAAAACGTGGACGGGCCGGAGCAATCGAAATCGGAACGCATTCTTTTGGTGCCGCGTCCGTTGGAAAAAGAGTTTGAGCACTTTTGCCGCAAACGCAATCTCAGTTTTAATGAAGGGTTGATCATGCTGATTGAAACAGCGCTCAACCAGGAGAAGAAGCCAAAGCAACCGGAAGAGGAGGCTGTACAGCCGAATCCGCAAATGTTTATGAACGATGCTTTGTAACCTTCGTTGTAAAGAAGCCGGAACCCGTCTGTATCCGGCTTCTTTCCGTGTGAGTGCATCGCTGGACAGGGCCGTGGGGGGCTTCCTTCGCATTTTGTTTTCTGAATTGAGATACGATTGGAACCGCTTTCCTACGCAATCATGTCCGCTTTTGCCATCCATGATTTCGCGTTTTTTCACCCGGTCTAGCACGAAAAGGAGGGACAGCATGATCGTCAGGAAGAAGGAAAACGGGTTTGTCTTGATCAAACAGCATGATCACAGTTTAGTCTCAGGGGAATTTGCTGCGCATGTAAAGCAGGAGATCGAACCGCGGGAAACAACCCTCTATGCCATCTCCCATCATGATATCGGATGGAGGGAATTGGATCAATCAGTGTTGTGGAATGATGATGCGGATGCTCCCTATTCATTTGATCAGTATCCGATGTTGCCGAAAGTGAAAGCCTACAGCGAAGGAATTTCCAAGGTAGAATCGTTCTCACCCTATGCCGGATTTTTATGCAGCAAACATTTTGCTTCGTTTTTTCAAGATGCCAAAGATCCGGTCGGACAGCAATTTCGACAGCAGGAACTGACCCGGCAACATCGTTTGCGAAAAGGTTTTACCGGGACGGAAGAAAGAAACAGCGACGCCAACTTCCGATTGTTGCAGTTCTGTGATGATCTGTCGCTCTTCCTCTGTTTGAACGATCCGGGGACCAATGAGCATCCTTGGTACAGAAACGGGATTCGCTATGGGGGAACAACATATCAATGGGTGTGGGAAGGGGAAGAGCAGCTTCGCTTGGCTCCTCAGTTCTTCAGTTCTTCCTTTGACATTGAGCTTCCGTATCAAGTGGTGGACAAGAACCGGGATATCATCGGGCGGGGAACGTATCGCTTTCGCATATCCGTTTGAACATTGGACGGGCTGGTTGACTTTTTTTCCGGGGCAGACCAGCCCGATTCGCTTTTGAGAAACATTTTGCTTCTTCGCCCAAAGGCCGCTGCAAAAAAGCCAGTCCCCATCTGCTTGCAAAAGACAATGAATCTTCCGTGTATTGTGAGTTTTGCTTGCGGCCGTTAAGGGAAATTTTTCAAAGAAAAAAGGAACAGGTGAGAATGACCGATGAAAATTACAGGATTTAATCATTTGACAATACGGGTGAACGATTTGCGGCAAAGCCTTCCCTTTTACCTCGATGTTTTGGGAATGAAGCTGGTTCATCGCGGGCGGAGCGATGTTTATCTGGAGTGGGGAGAGGCATGGATCTGCTTGATAGAGACGAAGCAGCGGCGGAGACAAGAGGGAATGGGAATCGACCATGTCGCTTTTACGATTGCGGAGGAGAATTTTTCCGAAGCCGTTTCCCGATTAAAGCAGCATGGAGTGCCCTTTGTCAGGGAACCTGTGTTTCGCGGAGGGGGATGGTCTGTCCAATTTACTGATCCGGATGGGACAGTGTTGGAATTATTTACGGGGACTTTGGAGAAGCGGATGAAAAATTGGCGATAATCGCATAAAAAAAGTATGTTGGCTGCCCTGATCACGGTCGGTCAGGGAAATGAATAATTATTAATTTTTTTGTATAAAAATTAATTGCGGGAGGGACGGTTTGAAGACATCGGTAATATGTTTGACTGGGAGACGGATTTCCGGCCGGTTTGCTTTCCGCTTAAAATTCACGGAGTGAAAGATTGTTTTTGCTGATATCCTCGGCAAAAGGAGGGAGATGTCCATTCGGGCAATGGGAATTTTTAAAATTTTAAAAGCAAAAAGTCGCCTTCTCTGCCGTTTAAAGATTCATCTTTATAGTGGAAATGTTGCTTCTTATACAGAGGAATAAAAATATATTCGTGCCGGTTTAAATAGTCGATAAAAAAAATATATCAGGAAATTTTACAAAATTGTGTTGAAAAAAGTACGATTTGTGTAATATTATAGGGAAAAGAAATGGATATTGTACATGATCTTTCCAATTGAGGCGGACCACTTTTTTCCATTGGAAGGCGGAAAATCGGACTGACAGCGTGTTCTCCTGTTGCCGGCTTTTTTGCAATGAATAATTATAAATGGAATTGCTTGTCGGCGGATTGCACCGCCTTACCCTTAAGGAGGGGGATAAAGTGAAAGATCCCAAACAAATATTGGATTCCTGGCGTACTGATATAAAGTCGCATAACCTCTTTTCCAATTTGCTCATGCAATTCGATTTGGAGTATCCCAATTCGGGAAAAAATCGTAAAAAACCGGTTCCCAAGCGGCATCTCAACCGGACGGTGGCGACTCTTTCCCTTTGCCTGGTCACTGGTTTGACCGTTGGCGCGGGTTCAGCCTTTGCGGAAAGCGAGTGGGGCAAGGATACACCGCCGCTTGACCAGCCGGCTTCTAAGGTGGGCGTCCAAGCTCAGCCTCCCCGGGCGGAGGATCGTTCAGTGGAGCAGATCATTCAGGACCGGCCGACCGAAAACGGCACAGGAAAGGATTTTCAGCAATTAAAGCCCGATGTGCCCGTTCAGGAGAAGCAGACTGAGCGGAGAAGCCTGAATAATGCGAACTCTGTGCTTGATCGGCCATCCGAATCCAGGGAGGATCAGTCCCGGGAAACCCAAACAAAACAACCGGATCACCAGCTTCAATCAGGTCAGCATCAGGAATTGCCTCCGAAGTCAAATACATCACCCCATGCGACTGACCAATCCAAAGAGGCATCATCCAAGGCGGCCAAGCACAGCCAGACCCATCATTATGTTCCGCCTGTGAGGACGGTTCAGGGACATGAACAGTCTGAAGGTTCCAAATACAGTGCTTCCCGATTCGAGATGCAGTATGCTTCAGGAGCAACCCATTCTCCAGATGTCACGGCGAATTCCAAACAACCTTCAGAGAAACTCGCAGCGGAGCCCAAAACAGTAAACGGCGGTGCTCTTCCGAAAACAGCCAGCGGTGATTTAAATGGTGTAGTGTTCGGTGGTGCAGCTGCTCTGTTGGGGTCCGCTTATACCATGTTCAGAGGCAGGAAGGATCAAGCTTGAAATGGGATCGGTGGCTGGCTTGTCTCCTGGTTACGCTCGGTTCCGCCTATGCCGGTTATTCGGGTATCCAGTATTATGAAAAAATCAGAGCGGTTCAACATGTTTCCGCTGATCTGGCAGCGCTGGCAGGCGACCGCAAAACAGCGGATGCGACACAGAAAGCGGCAACGGATGGAGGACACGACCGGGTTGTCGTTCCGTACAGGAAACGTCCAAAGACTGGCCAACATTTTGCTGATTTGATCATACCAAAATTAAAGGCGAAAATGCCCGTTATTGAAGGAACCGACGAAGATGAGCTTGCTGTCGGAGTCGGGCATTATGCGGGAAGTGTGCTTCCGGGTGAACCGGATAACTGCGTTTTATCCGGTCACCGCGATACAGTTTTCCGGCATGTCGGGGAGTTGAAACAGGGTGACGAGTTGCAGGTCGTTACTTCGCAAGGAACATTTGTCTATGAGATTACCAGGACATGGGTGACGGACCCTGACGATCGGTCGGTGATCGTTCCACTTGGAAGGGCTGTTCTCACATTGACCACATGTTACCCATTTTCATATATAGGGCCGGCTCCAAAGCGGTATATTATCCAGGCACAGCTGAAGGAGAAAATAACGATTCCGCAATGACGGTACAAGGAGGATGAACAATGGAACGGCCGATAATTCGTCGAAAGGTGCTCCGGTTTCTGTTTTGGGCTTTGCTTCTTTACACGGCGCTGAGCACCACCGTTGTCTGGGCGATTCAGTTTGGGTTTATTGCTGTGCCGCCCAGGGCAGCCGTCGTCGCCGGTCCGGCGAAAAACACAAGTTCCGCTGCTCCCTCATTGAGCGAGGTCGCTTTCAGCGAGCAGTTTGCCAGAGAGTATTTGCTCTGGACACACGGAAAGGAGGAGTCCCGGGCCGAAAGGCTCAAGCTGTTTTGGAAGCCCAACCTGGATGTACAGGGAGGATTGGACTTTTCAAAGGCCGGCTGGGATTCCTATGCACGAAATGTCGATGTCTGGTCAATCAAAGACCGGCCGGATCAGTCGGGAATCAAAGATGTCACCATCTATGCAGAAACCATTTTGACCAATGTCAACAACCCGAAAGAGGAAAAGCGGGTGGATCGCTATCTTGTGGTGCCGATTAAAAAAGCGGGCGATTCATACATTGTTGTCGATATCCCGCACTTTATCGCACCTCCGGTCGCGACTGTACAAGATCAGAGCGGGGATGAACCCGATCAGGATCAAGGGGAGATGGTAAATGATTCTACGCGGAGACAAGTGGAAACATTCATGAAATCTTTCTGGAAAGTATATACAACCGGTGAACCAAATGAAATTGCCTATTTTCGCAAAGATGGACAGCCGGCCTCCGGCTTGACCGGGATCATGGGATTTGTCGACTTGAAGAATTTGGCTGTCTACCGCAAGGACGACACTTATCATGCCGAATGCGATGTCACATTGCAGGATCTGGCCTCGGGGGCGCAGCTGAATTATCATTATGATTTTGATCTCGTACAGGTAGGCGACCGTTGGTATGTATCAAGAATGGGACAAGGAGAGGTTTAGTGTGATGAAATCCTATCTGCTGTGGCTGATGGTTGCGGGTCCGGGTGAGAAACTGGAGCAATCGCTGGGAGGAGAAATCGGTTCGCTGTTTTTGCTGGCGGTGATCTTTATCAGTTTGACCCTGTTTTGGAAGCGGGCCTTTACGGCTTTTATCGGATTTGCCCTGTTCGCGATGCTGGTGAGTGTCTTTATTTTCCAACCTCAACTCATTACACATCTGGGTTCCGACGGATTTCGCTGGTTGTTTGAGGCTTATCTGAAATGAAGCAGATCCGCGTCTACAATAAGGTCTTTCGCATTGAGAAAACAGTCTACTCCATTCAGGGGGTTCACCTGCCGCTGCCCGTTTCTTACCGGCAGATGGCCTTCTTCGTCGGAACCTTGATGGTGATGGTGGTCTTGAATAAATTTCCGCCCCTGTCATGGGTGGATTACTTCCTGATCAAGTTTATCGGGATTCCGGCGCTCGTCGCCTGGTTTTTTACGCGAAAGACGCTGGACGGCAAGGCGCCGCACCGCTTTCTCATGCGCGTGATCGAGCATTTTTTCAGTCCGCATCATTTTGCGCGTTACCAAGAAATCGCACGGCCCAAAAATCATGTTTACGTTTATGAAGGAGAAGTTACATATCGGAAATCCGGGGGGGATACCCAGTGACGCGCGTTCCGTTTCCGGTCAAATACTTTGAACGAAATCTGGTGTTTGGCAGTGATGAGTCGGTTTACGCTTATTATGAATTGCAACCGTTTAATTACGATTATCGGTCAACCGACGATAAGCTGAGCCTCCATGCGAATTTGGAGGCTTTTTATTGGAACATTCTCGCTGATACGCACGCTTTGGTCGTACCGGAATTCCAAAGCCTGGAGGAGCATGAGGAAGCGATGGTCGGCCGCTTGAACGGGAACGATGCACTCCGCGAGGCGGGCGTTCATCAGATCCGCGCGGTGATTGAGCATCTGAGGGGAAAAGAAGTGCACCAACACCGCTTTTTTATCGGTGTGAAGCTAAAAGAGGCGAGCGTGCAGGGATTATCCTTTTTTAACGAACTCGCTTACCTTTTGAAAGATTTTAAGCGATTCCTGCTTAATCAGTCAGGAACCGACTCACCTGAGATTTATGAAGAAGAGATTCAGGCTTATATGGTGCAGGAAGAGTTGATTTTCTCCCGCATCAATGGATTTTTGCGGGTTCGCCGGGTGACTCCGGCCGATTTGGAATGGTTGATTCGCCGCGGGTTTTACCGGGGGATTGGTGAGACGCCGCGGCGGCACAACTGGAAACCGCAGGCGATTCCGGTCACGGTAAAAGGCAAAAAAGCGCGCCGGCCGTCCCGGGATATCCTCACCCTGGCGGAAGGGAGATTCAATGATTCGCACGGCCGGCAGCTGATTGTAGAACAGCATGTGGGCGGCAAAGTGAAGAAGGGCTATATGGCTTTTTTAACGTTGTCCCATATTCCCGACAAAGCACCCTTTCCCGGACTGGAATGGCTTTACTGCCTGCAACGCCTCTCTTTTCCGGTCGAGGCTTCGGTGCGGACGGAAACGATTGAGTACAGCAAAGCCCTGACACAGGTGTTGAACAAGAAGAAGGAATTAAAAGCGGAAGATGAACATGCCTTGGAAAGCGGAGTGGAAACTTCTTACCATATTTTGCACAGCCGCCAGGAAGCGAACGAACTGGAAAGCAATTTGCGCACGGATAAATTTCCGCTGATCACAACCTCCATCGTTTTGTGTGTATCCGCGTCAACCGAGGAAGAACTCCATTTGCGCATTCAACTGGTGAAAGATTTGTACAGCGACATGCTGATCCAGGTGGAGGTTCCGTTCGGTGATCAGTGGCGGGCTTTTAATGAATTTCTGCCTGGAGCGAAACGGTACATCACGGATTATATCCATTACATGGATCCTGCGGCGGTGGCGGCCAGCATGATCGGAGCCACCCGCCAGCTGGGGGACGGGCAAGGCCATTTTATCGGGATGTCGCAAAATCTTCCCGTTTTCTTCCAACATGACCGGGGACCAAAAGATAAAAAATTGAGTTCAACGGCATCTGCGGCATTTATCGGGTCGCTGGGGGCAGGGAAATCTTTGGGGGCCAATCTGCTCGCCTATCAAGCGCTTTTAAACGGGGCTAAGGTGTTAATCTTCGACCCGAAAGACGAACGGGCGCATTGGCCTGATTTTTTGCCGGAACTAAGGGAGATCACGAGCATCGTCACTTTGCGCGCCACTCTTGAAGATCGCGGGAAATTGGATCCGTTGATGGGAGCGGCCAGCACTGCGGACCGGTTGGCGGCAGCGGAAACGGCGAAACGGATTCTGCAATTTTTGGCGCGGGCGGCTGATGGAACATATGAAGCGATTGTGATCGGAAAAGCGGTGGATCAAGTGGCCAAGGAGGATCGCCCTTCGATGATGCGGGTGATCGACCGGTTGCGTGAAGGGCTCAAATCGGCGCCGGAGAAACGGCAGGACAGCCTGGAAGAGATCGTTGATGTCTTGAGCTATCTCGCCACTTCCGGACAGGGGCAGCTGTTGTTTGGGGATGGAACGCAAAGGGCGATCGATTTGTCGATGCCGCTGACCATTTTGCAGGTGGAGGATCTGAAGCTGCCGGAAGAGAGCCAGACCGATTTCGGCCGGATGGGGATCGCGTTGTTAATGGCGATTTCCGACTTTTCGCGTCGTTTTTCCAATCAATCTTCTGATGAGTTTAAGCTGGTACTGTTTGATGAATCCTGGCGCTTGGCAAAAGTTCGCGAGGGCCGGGCGATTCTGGAGGAGCTGGTTCGTACCGGCAGAAGCAAAAATGCCGCCATTTACTTAATCAGCCAAAACGCAAAAGATATGTTGGGCGAAGAGATTCGTTCCAATCTGGGATGCCGGTTCGTCTTCCGGTGCCGGGATTTGAAAGAGGCGGAGGCGGCCTGCCAAATTCTCGGAATTGAACCCAATGAGGGAAACATCGAAACCATCAGGAATCTGCCTACGGGTACGTGTCTGATGTCGGATTTGGAAAAGAGAGTGAATGAATTGGAAATCCGCGTTCTGGAGGAAAGGCTTTTCATCGCATTTGATACCCGCCCTGGTTCGCGCGCAGAGAAAAATGCGGATCTGGTATCTCTGCCAACCCAGGAACGGAAGAAAGGAATGCTGCCTGCCCGTTCGTTCCAGTGAGGAGGGCTTATCAACGAGAATGAAAAAGAAGGGGAACGGTTCATGAATCTTAGGAAAAGAAAGTGGGGGGCCGTCATCGCCCTGGTTTTGGCCATGGCGATGACCGTGAACGCAGGGGTTGTCTTTGCTGCCGACAGCACGTCCCAATCGTCGGACGGATATAGCCTGATCAGTGACCTGCTGACCATTTTTCCGCAGGATGAGATCAAAAAGGCGCGGGCCCAAGGGTATGACGTGAAGTTTGCCAAGTATTTTCCGAGTCAATATAAATTGGAAATTTACACCGAAGATGCTTCGTTTCTGGATATTGATAAGAATGTATCAAATGGCGCCTATACCTTGATGAATGAAGTGAATAACTTTATCTGGCAGGCGCTCCTGTCGTGGAACTTTACCGTGATTTTGGTTGTGGAAAACGCTTTTTCCCTGAATGTGGTGGATCAGTTTGCCACTGCGGTGCAAAAAGCGGTGCAGCAGTTGGCCGGCTTTACGGGCACGGGCTATGGAAGCCAAGGGTTGATGGGGAATTTTCTGCTGTTGATGATCATTCTCGCCGGTGCGTACATCGCCTACAAAGGCATGATCAAAAAGAAGACGACCGAAGCGCTCAACGGGATGTTGACCACGATTGCCGTATTGATTCTGGGTCTTGTCTTCTTTGCCAATGCCGGAGGAGTGATGCGGTATTTTAACGATATCAGCAGCGGTTTGAGCCAGGAGGTGATGGGAGTCGGGCTTGATTTTCAAAGCGAGCTGTCCGGCAACCAGGTTACCTACCCGGCCGATGTCTCGTCAATGGTGATCGCCGACAAATTGTATAACATGATGGTTTATGAACCTTACATCATGTTGCAATATGCCAAAACATCAAGCGACCAGCAGATGACCCCGGAACGCGTCAACAAGATTTTGGCCCACCAGCCGGGAAGCGAGGCGCGAAAGCAGGCGGTAATGCAGGAGGCCAAGGGAGATCCGGCGGCAGGGATCAAACCAAATCCCATGGTGACCACTGATGGGGTATTTCAGCGGTTAACTTTGCTCCTGCTGTTGTGCGTCGCCCACTTTATCCTGGGATTGCTTTTTTTCATCATTGCCGGCGCGATGATTGTGTATCAGTTTATGTTTGTTCTCACTGCCTTATTTGCGCCGTTTGCCTTTTTGATGGCCCTGTACCCCGCCTGGTCCAGCGTGGCTGTCAACTGGTTTAAAAGATTTGTCGGATATCAGTTGATCAAGCTGATTATCGGGATTTTTTTCAGCATGTTGCTCACTATTTCGCAATTCCTCTATCAGATGAGTCCGCCGCAAAAGGTCGGATATGTCTGGACGATCGCGATGCAATTGATTTTGGTTGTCGGCGTCATCTGGAAGCGGAATGAACTGTTCAGCATCATGAAAGTCCCGGTGGGTAAGGTAGAAAACTTTACGGGTGAGCTGAATATCAAGATGCCGATGGATTATGTCAATAAATATACAACGAACTTAAGGTCTAAAGTGGGCAAAATCAAATTCCGAAGATAAAAGGCGATCGAACCGGATGGGATTGTGAAAGGAGTGCCGGCAAATGTTTCAGACGGATTTGCCCAGCCACCGCCGCCGTCTCCTCGTTTTTGTGCTGGTTGTGTTTCTCGTGGTTGGTTTTGCCGTGCGCTTTGTATTGGTGAAGCTGGGCTGGACAGACCAGCCCCGGCCGACTGCAACGGAACCAAGTGCACCTTCGGCAGAACCGTCGGAACCGGCGGCAGTCTCCTCACTGCCCCCGGAGGAGCTCAGTGCCGTGACTGAAACAGCCAATCGCTTTATCCGAGCTTACACGACGATCGATTTCAGTGACCGGTCCAAGTGGCTGCACGCTTTGGATGGATTGACCGGAAAGGAATTTTATCAGTATTTGCAGGAAGAGGCGACAGCCCGTCCTGCCGATGGTTTGACAGCGACTTCCTTTGGCAAGATTGAACGCCTGCAATGCAGCGGAAGCGGATTGACGGCTTCCTGCATCGGCGCAGTGGTTGTACAGGAACAGAAGGGGCAACAATTCACGCCTGTCGAAAGGGTGTATCAACTGTCACTCGCCAAAGAGGGTGAGCATTGGGTGGTGGAGGAGGCGGAAGTACGTGGAGACTTCGACTGAATCCGCTGTGCTGACCGAACGGATCTACGGGGCTGTTCATGACCGGATTTCTTCCAGGGTCAAGTGGGTGATCCTGAGCGCGGCGGCCGTTTTCGCGGTTATGTTCTTTTTCGCTGTCGCCGTGTTTGGCACGATTTTCACGAGTTTGTTCATCAGCCAAAACAGAGCTTCATCCGCTGATCCTTATGCGCAGTGGGAAGTGTCGCAGGGGTTCCCGCAGGCAGCCAAAAAATATTTGCCGATATACCAGGCGGCAGGCAAAAAGTACGGTGTCCCCTGGCAAATTTTAGCGGCAATTCACAAGGTGGAGACGGATTTTGGCCGGAATCTCAGCACAAGTCCGGTTGGGGCCAGAGGACAAATGCAGTTTATGGATAAAACTTGGCTGGGTTGGCGTTATCCAGGCGGAAGCAAATTGGGGGATTTGCCCGACTCCGTCAACCTGACCGATCCGCGCCTGATCCAAAAGTATGGCGGATACGGTGTGGATGCCAATGGTGATGGAAAAGCCGATCCCTATAATCCTGAGGATGCGATTTATGCGACGGCCAAATACCTGGCTGCCAATCACCAGCCCGGAGAAGACTGGTTTGCGCGCGGAGGTGCGGTTTGGCAGTACAATCACGATTATGAAAATTATGTATTGAAAGTGAAAAGTTATGCCGAACAGTTTGCCCATCCGGTGGTGACCGGGGCAGGATCCGGCTTGGCGACCGGGCAATTGGCCTGGCCTGTGTCTGGAGGGCGGATCACCTCGACATTTGGAACCCGGTTTGATCCAGTCAAAAAGGTGGTTCAGCTGCATAAGGGAATCGATATCGGAGCGCCACTGGGAACACCGATCTTGGCAAGTGACGGAGGAGTGGTCATTGAATCGAGGGTGTCCAGCGGTTACGGCTGGATTATCGTAATCGATCACGGAAATGGTTGGCAGACTCTTTATGCCCATATGTATCCCGAGCATGTGAAAGTGCAGGTCGGGCAGAAAGTGGGTAAAGGGCAAGTGATTGCCGAGGTTGGTTCAAACGGATGGAGTACCGGGCCGCATTTGCATTTTGAAGTGCATAAAAACGGACAGTTGATTGATCCGCAACTGCTTTTGAGACGATAAAAGGGATGAGACACAGAGAGGGAGAATTTTCCTGTAACATTTATTAGGAAAGGCGGGGTTTTGTTGTTCCCTTGGAATAATGTTCCAAAAGGCGGAGACGATATCTTCAGCAAAATAGCCAAATGGTTTTTTTATCTTCTCGTCGGTTTTGCGGTGTTCATCGGTGTCTTGTATCTGTGGAAGTTATTGGCGAACCTCTTCCATGAACAGAACCATGCAGAGCGAGCGACATCAGCGATCGGAAATTTGTTTTCATGGTTGGGAACGGCTCTTTTGGCATTGCTTCCGATTTTGCTCATCCTGGCGATTCTGGGTCTGCTGGCCCTTTTTGGCAGCCAGCTGTTTACACGGTCCCATTACCGCAAACGGGCTGAAAAAGGGGTGAAGTATCTCCGCATTTTGCCGGCGGACGATACGCAGTTGGATCTGGACAAAATCTCCGAGCTGACACGGACGTTTGGCGGGATGATCCGCCCGATCCGCATGCGCCTGAAGTACGGACGGCCTTGGTTTCGCCTTCGCTTTGCCATTCCGCCGGACAGCAACGAAATCGGCATTTACATGGCGTATCCGATTGACAAGGAAAACAGCGTGAAGGATACCCTGCGCAGCGTCTATCCATCGGCCGAACTGCACGATATCACGTATGACCAATTTCCGCAGCCGCAAAAAGGCGGATCAGGCGGGCATTTCATCTTTCAACTCGGAAGGAGCAAAGGATTGCCCCTGGCCTCTTTGCAGCAAACCAAACAAAGTCAGCTGGGCAGTATTTTAAACTGTTTGCGCCCCGGTTCGTATCTGGATTTGCAGTTTGCTCCGGTCAGCTGGAAAGAGTTGGAGGAACGTTCGGAAGATGCAGTGGACAGTCTGAAAAACAAGAGGATGAAGGATATGGATCCGGAAGAGCGGATGCGGCGGGTCAGTCTGATGCAGCGGTTGACCGGTCGGGAATTGACATTCCATGTTCGCCTGTCCTTGTGGTCGAACAGCAAAAACGCGGTGTCGGTCATCCGTTCAACCGCCGAATCGGTGGAAACGGCAATGAAATACGACGGATCGATTCGCTTTATCCGCCATGACTGGTGGAATCCGCTTTCCGATGCCAATCTGATTCCCATCCCTTTTCCCTTTACGATCATGACGTGGACATGTGATGAAATCGCCAACTTATTCCATCTGCCGCCGGCCAATCACTATATTTACCAGGAACCCAAGGAAGAAGGACCAGATGCGCGCGGTTTTATTGTTCACCTTCAAGCAAACCAGCGTTCCCTGAAAGCCGATGAATTGAATGAAGGCGTGCTGATCGGGAAGGTTCATCACCCGCTGGAAAAACGGGAATTGCGCGTTTCGTATGATCAATTGAGTAAACACTTCATCCTGACGGGGGCAAGCGGGATGGGGAAATCCAGTCTGGCAGTCGAGATGATTCAATCGATTTTGGATGAATGGTTTGAAGATCCGGAGCAGAATCCGGGTTTTACCATTATCGACCCGGCGCGGGAGATCATTCCCATCATTGAAAACCGCTTGCGGATCGCTGAGCGGTTCGGTGTCAAAATCCCCCGTGAGAAAATCCATCATTTTAATTTGTCTCATGACACCACTCATGTTCCTGCACTCAATCTGTTTCACAGGGTAAAGAATCTGCCCACGAACCAGATCGCCCAACAGATCGCCACCGTTCTGGTAACACGGGAAGAGGATGAAGAAGCCTTGATGCGTACCAAGCGTTTAATGGGCATGGCCGTTCAAAGTTTGCTGGAAGATAACCAAACCCACACGATTCTCGGAGTGGACGATCTGTTTCGAAATCGAGACTTTCGGAGAAAAGTGGTCGGAAATGTGCAAGATCCCTATGTAAAAAGGTTTTGGGTAAACGTCGATGAAAATGAGCTGAAAAAAGAAGCGGAACCCGTTTTGGACCGGGTGGAGCGGATCTTGCAAAACCCGACGCTGCGCCGTTTGTTCTGCCAGAAAGAAATGAGTCTGGATATTTGGAAATATATGGAAGAAGGACATATCGTTCTTGTTGACATGTATGGACTGAAAGATTTTGATCTGCGGGTAACAGCCGGTCACTTGCTCAATCAGTATTATCAGGTGGCACGAACGAGGCCGACCGGGTCCAAGTTTCACCTGATGCTGATCGATGAAGCCCATATGGTGCAGATTCCTCTGATTACTGAAATTTTGATGGAAGACCGCAAGTATTCATTTGGCATCGGTTTAATCACCCGCGAGATCGACCAGTTTGAAGATGAACAACTGATGCAGGCGATTCGCTCCAATATCGGCATGGTGCTCAGCTGCGGCCAGACGGAAGGTTCCGACGAAGTGGAAAGCCTGACCCGCAAACATGTCAAAGCGTCGTTCGTGGAGCGATTGCCCGTACGGCATGCGGCTGTTTACATTCGTACGAAACGCAGGCAGCGGAGCGATGTCACAACCTGCGTTGTCTCCAATGAACCTCCTTATGTTTATCGGATTGACGGCAAGAAAGCCGATCATCGCACGCGGGAGAAAGATGAGGCGATGAATTGGGGGCTGGAATGGGGACTGGAAATCATGCAGGCTTCGGATGAAGTCCGTCCCATCGAGAGCGTGGACAGGGAGATCTATGACTATATGAACGAAAATCTCAACTTTGACAACTTAAGGGACGAGCGGGATGACCGCTCGCAAACTGCCAACTAGGATTTTTCTTTGATCAGCCGGCCTGAGACAGGAACCTGGCTATTTACACTTTGCCTGGCACAGGCCGGTTTGTCTCTATTTTACTTAGAAAGGGAGAGGAGCCGATTGTTTCATGTTTTTAGAAATATATTAGGTCTACTTAAAGACTTGTTTCATATAATTGAGATCATATTTTTGGCCTTTGTGTTTTTTGATTTGATCAATTCTCTTTCATTGGGAATAATCGTCTTGTTGATTTTGTTAATTGCCGCTTTCTTTTTTCATAATATTAGTAAAGCAGTGGCATGGGGGATTGTCGGCTTTTTAATTATCCCTGGCGGGGTTTTACTGAAATTGGTGATGGCTGTGTTGTTTGGCGGTGTTCGGTATCTGATCGGACATGGCTTTCGCTTTTTTAAAAAATAGTTGGCCGGTGGCTGTTATGATCGCAAAAGGCATCCGGACGGGATTTGATCCGGGTGCCTTTTTTTGATTTTTAAAAGCAAAACGATTGACTGCATAATTAGCAGAGGAAGGAAAAAAATAACATTAAAGACGGAGTTGAAGGTGACACGAAATGCCCAGATTGATTGCGATTGGGACGGCGGTTCCCGAGTATGAAGTGAAACAGGAAGAGGTACGCGCCTTTGCCAAAAAGTTGTTTGGTCCGTCCTTCCAGAATATTGACCGGTTTTTAACTGTATTTGAAAATGCCGCAATCGATCGGCGAAAGTTTTGCAAACCGCGGGAATGGTTTGAGCGCAACCATTCCTTTGCCGAAAAGAACCAAGCTTATGTGGAATCGGCCATCGCTCTGGGAGAGAAGGCCATCCGCTCCTGTCTGGACAAGGCTGGGATCGGACCGGAACAGATTGATCATCTGTTTTTTGTGTCGACGACCGGGATGTCCACACCCAGCATTGATGCTCATTTAATCAACCGCCTGCAAATGTCCGGCTCCATGAAGCGAACGCCCATCTGGGGATTGGGATGTGCCGGCGGTGTAGCCGGTTTGGCACGTGCGTATGAATATACCAAGGCGTTTCCGGAGGCAAATGTTCTTTTGCTCGCTGTGGAGTGCTGTGGTTTAACATTCCGGAACCGGGATCAGTCCAAAAGCAATTTGATCGCCACCTCGCTTTTTGCCGATGGAGCGGCAGCAGTGCTGGTGGCCGGTGATCAGGCCGCGGGTTGCTTTTCCGAAACCGGGCCGGAGATTTTGGACAGTCAGAGCATGATGTGGCCCCATTCCCTTGACGTAATGGGGTGGGATGTGGAGGATGACGGATTAAAGGTTGTGTTTTCCCGGGATATCCCTGCATTGGTGCGGGCAAGGGTGCGTCCGGTCGTCGATGCTTTTTTGCTTCGCCATGAGCTTGATTTGAGCAATATCGGCACCTTTATCATGCATCCGGGCGGCAGGAAAGTGTTGGAGGCGTATACAGAAGCGTTTCATACAGAAAAAGAGAAGCTGAAAATGTCTTATGAAGTTTTACGGGATTATGGGAATATGTCATCCGCCACCGTGCTGTTTGTCCTGGAAAAAACGGTGACGCAAGGAGGGTGGACGGGAACGAACGGATTGATGGCAGCGATGGGGCCGGGCTTCAGCCTGGAGATGGTGTTGCTGAAATGGGAACCGAACCTGCCGAACCTGTCCATTTCCGGACGATTGGTTGCAGAGAATGAAAAGATGAAGGAAGAGGTTAAATGAAGTTGGACGGATCCCTGTTACTGCTGATTATTTTGCTCGGACAACGATGTTGGGAACTGCGGTTGTCCCGGAGAAATGCCCGTTTGCTCCGGGAAAGGGGGGCGGTGGAAATGGCGGGAAGCCATTATCCGCTCATTGTGCTGATGCATCTGCTCTTTTTTGCCGGAATTCTGGTGGAGCATTTTTATCTTGGGAGCAGAGCGCCGCAATGGTGGCCGATCCCTTTTTTCTGCCTGGTGCTGGTACAGGGACTGCGCTTCTGGAGCATTTGCTCGTTGGGAACGTTTTGGAATACGCGCATCTTTGTCATTCCGGGAAGCCGCCCGCTAACAACCGGTCCTTACCGCTGGATGCGGCATCCCAACTATGTGGTGGTAATGCTCGAATTCATTTTGATCCCCATTTTGTTCGGTGCGTATGCCACCATGGTTTGGGCTTCGCTTCTTAATGCTTTTATTCTGTTTCACATTCGCATTCCTGCAGAGGAAAAAGCGTGGAAAACACTGGGAGGTCAATCTTTGAGCAGGGGGTGACCCTTATGGCCGGACCGGCAAGGGAATGGAAAGAGACCAGCAGAAGCTGCTTGTCACTTTTTTGATGGATGGAAAAGAAACATTGCCAATGAAAGCACTTTCAGGTTACAATCATAATCAACTCACCAAAGGAGGGGGCAGACATGGCCAAGCCATATGATTTGGATGAACGCATTTCAGAATATATAAAAAAATCTTCGCCGTCGAAACTGGTGCCGCAATATCAAGTCGGCAGTAAAGTAAAGGTGAGGATCACCCGCCTTGTTGATTTTGGTGCCTTTGTTGTTACGATGGACCCTTTTGCCTTGTCGGGATTAATCCATAACCGCCATATCCCCAAAGAGCAGGAATTGCATGTTGGACAGGTAATCGAGGCAAAGGTAAAGGAAGTGAAGGAAGATAATAAGATTGAATTTCGCCTGGATGAAAATCTGACGGTTCATGAAGCTTTTGCTGACCTTGAAGTCCTTAAGGAGAAGCTGCCCGACCATAGCTCGAAGGTGAAGCCGCCTGATGAGACAAAGGAAATTATTCATTTCCTGTCCAAGGAATTCGGCATTATCTCCGATGAATCAAAAAAGAAAGTAGAAGAAATGGTTAATGAGGTGGGGGTGTTCCGGTTTACATTGTCGATGATGAAAATATTGCCGGTTTTTAAGCGGGATTTGGTTTATCATTTTCTTAAAGAAGTGGAACAAGTGAGGGATTCTCTTTAACAAACGAAAGATCGAATTTTCCCGTCATATGCGCGAGCGTTTGGCCCAGCGTTTGGGAAAGGATTGGAGCGGGAGGGAGATCGAACAAGTCATTCGGGACAGCCGTGTGCTCTTGGAAACCAAAACGCATCTCTATCTTTATCACGAAGGGTTGGATCTGAGATTTCCCTGTGTCAAGGATGGTGAGACTTGGGTTGTGAAATCGGTCATCGTTCAGGGCATGGGGATGGAAGCGCAAGAAGAATAAGCAAAGAGACAAAATCCGCCTGACAGGGCTCCTGCCGGAGTGTTTTCAGGCGGATTTTATGCTTTTTGATTTGCTTCCGTCCGCATTTTGTCATTCCCCCCAATCAATCAGATTCCGTTTTCGGGCGCGTTGGTAGACATCGTGTGGATTTTGCGGCCGTTGGGCGAGGCGTAAGCCGACTGCGAGAAAATAAATCGTGTTTTCTTCGGGATTGAAGCGGTAGATCAAGCGAAGATCGGGGCGCTGTTTTCTGCGGGGGCGGGCGACGGAAAAAAATTTTTTCTTGTAATATCCGGTTAAGGGTGCATATTTAAGCGGCGCAGCTTTGAAGGGATGACGGATGACCTGGTCGATGGCGCGGTCGATCTGTTGCAGGCATTCATTAAAACGCTTTTTGTTCATCATGGATGCCAACAAGGAAAGGTCTTCGGAAAAAAGGGGATGATATACCTCTTTAATCATGTAGAAGATCCTTTCTCCATTGAACGTAAGAATTCCATTCTCGGCGTATGATTCGGTTTCTCCAGCCAATTTTCTTTCGGCAGTTGCAAGCGTTCGCTCAGGTTATGGGCCAGTTGGATATCCTCCTGCATTTCTTCCAGTTCCTCCAGACGGTCCACCAGCTGTTCATAGGTATCAATATCAAGAATGACGGCTTTGAGCTCATTATTATGGGTGAGGCCGAGTTTCTTGAAGGAGCGGAGCATTTCGTTGAACAATTTATTCTTGTTGATCGCCTGAAGGTCGTTGGCTGATATAAATGCTTCAAATAATTTTGACATGGAGGGAAGGCCTCCTCTCTGTTCTCATTACTTATATTATAGCGTTTGGCAGGGAAAAGAGGCAAAGCGGAAGGAAAAAATCTGTTTTCAACATTCGTCTTATAAAGGGAAGGGGGTGCCTCTCTGCACCCGTCTTCCCTCAGGCGGAAGGCATCCGCCGTTGTGCATACTTGGCGAGAATCGGTTGGTTTGCCTTCAGTTCTTTCAGAAGCTGTTCAAAGGTCGCCCGGATATCCCATTGTGCTTCCGGAGAGGTGCGCAAATTGATCAGATGGTACAATTCCCACAGGCTGACTGTCGCAAAGATTTGCCGGTGATGGCTGTTTGTAACCAGATAGGGAGCCGTTTCCGGACAGACAGAAGCGATCGCGTTGAATCCTTCTTCCACTTCTTCGAGCAGGGCTTGGAACATTTCGCTGAGACCGGCTTCGGACACATGAGGGGGAATGGTCCGGCCCAAACGGATCGTGGGCTCGCCGAAGCTGAAATGGGTGCGGCGGTTGTGGCGCAGCAATTGATGCCAGTTGGCTTCGGAAACGACCATTTCCATTTGGTAGGTGAGATGGTCAAATTCGCCGATCGGATTGTCGAAAAAGCGCAGGTGAACGAGGGCCTCTTCGGCGATCTGTTCCAGTTCAGCCGATGTGTACCTGTTTGCGCGGGCGCTCGCTTCTTCATACGAGAGCGGACTCTGGCTGATGAGGAGCGCAGTCGCCAGTTTGCGCAACGCGTCTTCGTAGGCCGGCATCGAAATGAAACGGGCATGGGGACCACTGACCGGATGCCGGGGGAGCTTGCTTTGCGCAAAACGCAATTGGAGTGCTTCCCTGGTTTTCAGCAGATATTCGTTCGGTTTTACGTATTTGAGCAGGGTGGGGATCACCTGGCTGATCTCTCTCTCCATTGCCCGCGCCAATTGACGCGATTCAGCATGAGGGCTGGATAATAGCCGAACCAGCGTATCGCGGAGAGCGCGTCCGTTTCCAGTCAGCCCCAGGTTGGTCAGGGTGGCTAACGTCAACACATAACGGGCATCTTCAAATGCGATTTTTTCAATGCGGGAGCGATAGGCCCGCTCGGATTCATGTTCTGACCGCGGAAATTTTTGCGGCAGGAACTGCATCAGACCGTGCATCAGTTTTTCATAGGTGTCATATGCTTTTTCGTTGATGGAGATGAAACGCGCTTCGAGATCGGGATGGGCCCTGAGCTCTTGCGGGATATAAAAATCGCCTCGTTTGGGACGCTGATAGCGCTGGCTGTATTCGGTAAAGCTGTTAAACGAGTTGGCCAGTTCCAGTTCGGCCGAAGCAAGGCGGCTGATTTTTTCGATTCCGATATGGGCGACAGCGTGTTCCGCCACACTCGAATGCCCGTAGCCAACCACCCATTTTTCGTGGAAACGGGCGGCTTTTTCGGAATAAGTGCCTGCAAGTCCGCCTGCATTTACGCCGACCGCCAATTCGTCGTCGGCCAGCAGTTTGGCCAAATTTTCCCGGAAGCTGGCCGGGCTCCGGCTGACATAAGCAAAAATGACGGCGATCACTTCTTCCGGCAGGTTGTAGATGGCATAAACGTTTTGATCCAAATTTGAGACATAACGTGAAAGATCGATTTTGTCGCTCATTTTTATCCCTCCATCGTCCATGCCTTTCATTCTATCACGCCCATCAGGATTGGGGAATCGCCAATCGCGGCCGGAACCGGAGGAGGATGGATTTCCCATAGCGGGGAAATGCATGGTTTACGTTGACGGAATCATCGATTATGATGGGGTTAAATGATAATAGACAAACATGAGGTTACAGCATGGAAAGGGCGGATTTTGATGACTAAGCCAGTGAAAGCATTAACCATTGCCGGTTCGGACAGCAGTGGCGGAGCAGGCATTCAGGCCGACTTGAAAACATTTCAGGAACGCGGGGTCTATGGCATGACTGCGCTGACCACGATTGTGGCAATGGATCCTGACCAGGATTGGAACCATCAGGTATTTCCCGTTCCGATCCCGACCCTGAAAGCTCAGTTGAAAACGATATTGCAGGGAATCGGGGTGGATGCGCTGAAGACGGGGATGTTCGGATCGGTTGAAATCATTGAGATTGCCGCAGAGGTGATCGCATCGCAAAATATTCCGGCCGTCGTCGACCCGGTGATGGTCTGCAAGGGAACCGATGAGGTGCTTCACCCTGAATTGGCGGATGCATTAAGGGAAATTCTCGTTCCCAAGGCGACTGTTGCCACTCCCAACCTGTTTGAAGCCGGACAGCTCAGCGGACTGGGGGCGCTGAACACGGTGGAGGATATGAAAGCCGCCGCGCAAAAGATCTATGAGTCGGGGGCGAAATATGTCCTGGTAAAGGGCGGCGGCAAATTGCAGCATGAGAAGGCCGTCGACGTATTTTACGACGGGGAGACGTTTGAAGTCCTGGAGAGCGAACGCATCGAGACCACTTATACACATGGGGCGGGGTGCACTTATTCGGCCGCAATTACGGCAGAACTGGCCAAGGGCAAATCGGTCAGGGAGGCAGTGTTCACGGCCAAAGCATTCATTACGGAGGCAATTCGCCATGGTTTCCCGCTGAACCGGTTTGTGGGCCCTGTTTTGCATATGGCGCACCGGTTGCACCAAGGAAAATAACATCCCGAGCCGGCACCGATTCTCCGATGATCTGGGGATCGGTGCTTTATGTTTTGCCCGGGTGAAATGACTGTAATCATTCGCGGACTTTCCGGGAAAGCCGTCAAGGATCGAAAACGGTACGGTTTTGAAGATTAGCACCCGCCATTTTCACAGCTTAAGGGAAGAGCAAAAAAATGATGCCGGGGGAAGCTCGTCCAGTTATGTTTAACAAATGATGGCTGGTGACGGTTGGCAGCCGCTGGCTTTATGACGCGGGTAAATAAACTATTTTCCTACAGAAGGTTTTTTTGATTTGTAGATAGAATATAATTAATTGACATTATTTTTATACATTATAAAAAATGATTAATAGATAAATGGTTCAAACTATAATCCGAGGTGATCTCTTTGGCCCAACCTGTTTTGGAAATTAAGCACCTGAAGTTGCATTTTTTTACGGATAAAGGCGTGGTCAGGGCGGTGGACGGGCTGGATCTTACCGTGCAAAAAGGCGAGATTGTCGGCTTGGTTGGAGAATCGGGATGTGGAAAAAGTGTAACCTCACTGGCGATTATGGGGTTAGTGCCAAAGCCCCCGGGCAAAATTGTTGATGGTTCCATTATTTTTGCGGGGCAAGATTTGACTAAGTTAAACAATAAACAGATGCGTCAACTTCGCGGCAAAGAGATCGCCATGATTTTTCAGGAACCGATGACCTCGCTCAACCCGCTGTTTACAATCGGGAACCAACTCATCGAAGCCATTCGCACCCATGAGAAGATCTCCAAAAAAGCCGCCAGGGAGAGGGCGCTGGACATCCTGAAAAAAGTGGGCATTGCCCGCGAAGGGGTATTGGATGAGTATCCGCACCAGCTGTCCGGGGGAATGCGCCAGCGGGTGATGATCGCCATGGCCATGGTGCTGCGCCCGCGCCTGCTGATTGCCGATGAACCGACGACCGCGCTCGATGTGACCATTCAAGCGCAAATTTTGGATTTGATGAAATCCTTGAATGAGGAATTCGGCACCTCGGTTTTGTTGATCACCCATGATTTGGGAGTCGTGGCGGAAATGTGCGACCGCATTATCGTGATGTATGCGGGGCAGGTGGCGGAAGAAGCAGACCAGAGGCGCCTGTTTAAAAATCCCGCTCATCCCTATACACAAGGCCTGTTAAAGTCGATTCCCAAACTGGACGAGCAAAAGAAGCGGCTATACGCAATCCCCGGGCAAGTCCCCAGTCCGTTCAATTTGCCCGCCGGTTGCCGCTTTGCCCCGAGATGTGAATTTGCAATGGAGATCTGCCGCAAAGAGGAACCTGAAATCGTGAAAGTGGATGAAAAGCATTTCAGCCGCTGTTTCTTGAATCAAAAGGAGGCAATCGATCATGGCGCTCATGAGCGTTCGTAACCTGAAGAAAACATTTCCGATCCGCGGCGGCATTTTCGGCAAAAAGATTGGAGAAATAAAGGCCGTTGACGATGTCAGTTTCACTGTGGAAAAAGGGGAGACACTCGGGCTGGTGGGGGAGAGCGGTTGCGGCAAATCCACCACCGGACGGACGATACTCCGACTGTATGAGCCGACGGCGGGCGAGGTTGAATTTGAAGGAAAGTCGATCTTGCAATACTCTCCGGAAGAGATGCGAAAAGCGCGGCGGGAAATGCAGATGGTGTTTCAGGATCCGTTTGCTTCTCTGAATCCGAGGCAGAGAATTGGGAAGATTTTGGAAGAACCGCTTATCGTTCATGGACTGGGAGGAGCGAAGGAACGAAAAGAACAAGTGGAGGAACTGCTGAAGGTGGTCGGGCTGGACAAGTTTCACATGAACCGTTACCCACATCAGTTCAGCGGCGGCCAGCGGCAGCGGATCGGCATTGCCCGCGCGCTTTCCACCAAGCCGAAACTGATCGTTGCCGATGAACCGGTATCGGCATTGGATGTGTCGATTCAGTCGCAAGTGCTTAATTTGATGATGGATTTGCAGGAGCAATTTGAACTTACCTATATCTTTATCGCTCATGATTTGAGCGTGGTGAAACATATCAGCACCCGGGTCGGCGTGATGTATCTGGGACGGATGGTGGAACTGGCCGGACGGGACGAGTTGTATCGCAATCCGCTTCATCCTTACACCCAGGCCTTGATGTCCGCCGTGCCGATTCCCGATCCGGATGCCGGGAAGGAGCGAATCATCCTGTCCGGCGACGTGCCCAGCCCGGCCAATCCGCCGCTCGGTTGCGCGTTTCATCCGCGCTGCCCCTACGCCATGGATGTCTGCAAAGAAGTCCGTCCGGAGATGAAAGATGCAGGCGGCGGCCATCAGGTTGCCTGCCATCTGCTTGATCAATAGTTTGAAAAGGAGGTGAGTCGCCAAAGGGATCGTCCGGCAATCCAAAAACATGATGAATCCATTTAAAGGAGGATGTTTATATGCCAAAACGGCTTTGGATATTCTGTTTCACTTTTATTCTGGTTTTATCATCATTTTTAGCGGGATGTTCCAACAATAAAGCGGGCAGCCAGGAAAAAACCTTGATCTATGGCCGCGGAGCCGACTCCAAACTGCTTGATCCGATTCAAGTGACGGACGGCGAATCCCTCCATGTCACTGAACAGATTTTTGATACGCTGGTCAGATATGAACCGACATCGACCAAGGTGGAGCCGTCTTTGGCGGAGAGCTGGACAACTAGCCCTGATGGCTTAAAGTGGACGTTCAAACTGCGCCAAGGCGTCAAATTTCAGGACGGAACCCCGTTTAACGCTGATGCCGTCGTGTTTAACTTCGAGCGCTGGATGGATAAAAACAACCCCTACCACAAAGGAGGGGAATTCCCTTACTTCGGTTATATGTTTGGCGGATTCAAAGGGGATAAAGGTGCAGTTATTAAAGATGTCAAAGCATTGGACGAATACACGGTTGAGTTTGATCTCAACTATCCGCAGGGCCCGTTTTTGAGCAACCTGGCCATGTCCCCGTTTGGCATTGCTTCGCCGACCGCCATCAAAAAGGAAGGACCTGAACAATTTGCACAAAAACCCGTGGGAACCGGTCCCTTTGTCTTCGTGGAATGGAAAAAGAACGATCATATTACATTGAAGAAAAACAAGGACTATTGGCGAAAAGGTTATCCCAAGCTGGAACAAGTGATTTTCCGCTCCATTCCGGATAACACCGCTCGCTTGACCGCGCTGAAATCGGGAGACATCGATATCATGGACGGCCTGAACCCGAACTCGGTCGGACTGGTGAAAGGGGACAGCAACCTGCAACTGTTTAACCAGCCGGGGATGAATGTGGCTTATCTGGCTTTTAACACTCAGAAGAAACCGTTTGACAATCCGAAAGTGAGACAGGCGCTCAATTATGCCGTCAACAAAGAAGGGATTATCAAAAGCTTTTATTCCGGTCTGGCCGAACCGGCGGTCAATCCGATTCCTCCGTTTATGTGGGGCTATAACGGCAAAATCAAGGATTATGAATTCAATCTTGATAAAGCGAAAAAACTCTTGGCTGAAGCGGGCTACCCCAATGGTTTTGAAGTCGATTTCTATGCTCCGACCGAACCGCGCCCCTATCTGCCGGACGGCAAAAAAGTAGCGGAGTATATGCAGGCCGACTTCGCCAAAATCGGCGTAAAAACGAAAATCGTCACCTATGACTGGCAGACGTACCTGGACCGCACCGGAAAAGGGGAGCATTCGATGGCTCTCTTCGGGTGGAACGGGGATAACGGCGACCCGGACAACTTCCTGTACGTGCTCCTCGACAAAGACAATACGCGTACGCCCGATGCGGGAAACATCGCCTTCTATAAAAGCGATCCGTTGCACGATCTGTTGATCAAGGCGCAGCGTTCCAGCGATCAGGAGGAACGGACGAAACTTTATCAGCAAGCGCAGGAAATCATTAAAAACGATGCGCCGTGGGTACCGCTGGTTCATGCGACCGTACCTTATGCAGCCAAAAAAGAAGTAACCGGGTTTATCCCGCACCCGACCTCAACGCTCTACCTGGAAAATGTGGATTTGAAGTAAAAGATCGGGCCAGGAGTGGCATTGCTCTTGCGTGGGGCAATGCCACTTTCGACATAGCCAACAACGAGGTGGAAGGAAACGATGTTAGCCTATACAATTCGCCGGATTTTCATGCTGATTCCCGTCCTCATCGGGATGTCGCTCGTTACGTTTGCCATCGTCCATGCGATTCCCGGAGATCCGGCAAAAACCATTGCCGGGGAGAAAGCGTCTCCGCAGGAGTTGGCGGAAATCAGGCATAATCTGGGACTGGATCAGCCTTTTTACAAACAATATTTCCTTTATGTCAATGATTTGCTGCATGGAAATTTGGGTACTTCCCTCATCACCCATGTCCCGATTTCCGAAGAGATTCAGCTCTATCTGGCTGCGACGGCAGAGCTTTCGCTGGCGGCGATGGCGATTGCCATCTTTTTTGGTGTTAATCTGGGAATTTTATCGGCCTGGAGACAAAATTCATGGCTGGATTATTCCGGGATGGTGGTTGCTCTCCTCGGTGTCTCGATTCCGGTCTTCTGGCTGGGTTTGATGGAGCAGTGGCTGTTTGCGCAGAAGCTGGGAATATTTCCTTCCAGCGGACGAATTGATCCGCGCCTCGGCTTTGAGGGATTTTCGGGATTTTATGTGCTTGATTCCCTGTTCAGCGGAGATTTCACCGTCTTGGGAGATGTGATGATGCATTTGATTTTGCCGGCAGTCGCGCTGGGAACGATACCGATGGCGATCATCGCCAGGATGACCCGGTCCAGTGTGCTGGAGGTGCTCCGCTCCGATTTTGTGCGGACAGCCCGCGCCAAGGGATTGTCCGAATTTTGGGTGGTGTACAAACATACGTTGAAAAATGCCTGCATCCCGGTATTGACGGTGGCCGGCTTGCAAATGGGGTTGCTGCTCGGCGGTGCGGTCTTGACGGAGACGATTTTCAGTTGGCCGGGAGTGGGGCGGTATATTTACGATGCGATTGGGCAGCGCGATTACCCGGTTATTCAATCCGGCATTCTCGTGCTGGCGACGATTTTCGTGGTGATCAACCTGCTGGTCGATCTGATTTACGCTTGGATCGATCCGCGCATTCAATACGGGAAGGATTGATGTTCCATGCCATCATTGCCGGAGATGAATGAAAATTCTTCTGTCACATCGATCGATTATGCCCCCTCCATCCATGAATCGCCAGTCAGGTATTTTTTGCGGGCATTCTGGCGGCATCGTTCGGCCGCGATCGGCAGTGTCATCATTATCCTCTTTATTTTGCTGGCTGTGTTTGCTCCTGTCATCACCCCGTATCAGTATGACCAGCGCAGCAGCGCCTTATTGGCTTCACCTTCGGCCAGCCATTGGTTCGGGACGGATGATATGGGGAGGGATATTTTTACCCGCGTCATTTACGGAGCGCGCATCTCACTTCAAGTCGGTTTTTTTGCGATTGCCGGTTCGATTGTGATCGGCAGCTTCCTCGGCCTGATTGCCGGTTACTACGGCAGATGGCGGGATACGATTATCTCCCGCATTTTTGATATTTTGCTCGCCTTCCCCAGCATTTTGCTGGCCATTGCCATTGTGGCCATCTTGGGGCCGGGGTTGAACAATGCGATGATTGCCGTTGCCGTCATCAATATTCCCGCCTTCGGACGGCTGATGCGGTCACGCGTGCTGTCGGTCAAGGAAGAAGATTATATCCTGGCGGCACGGGCCATGGGGATGAAAAACAGCCGGATTTTATGGAAACATATTTTGCCCAACTGCTGGTCGCCGATCTTGGTGCAGGGCACATTGGGATTTGCGACAGCCGTCATTGAAGCGGCCGCTCTCGGCTTCCTCGGATTGGGTGCACAGCCGCCGCAACCCGAGTGGGGGACGATGCTGTCCGATTCCCGCGAATTTATTCAATTGGCTCCTTGGACGATGATTTTTCCGGGACTGGCGATTGTGTGCACCGTACTCGGTTTCAACCTGTTGGGAGATGGCCTGAGGGACTTGTTTGATCCGAGAATGAAAGAATAGGGAATGAAGCGGTGAAATAGGTTAAAATAATAGCGTGAAAAATGCAGGCAAAGGGGCGGAACAGCGGAGGTTCCATTGCCGTTCTCAAAAAAGATCGCGATTTCAAGGAGCTGACTGAATTGGCCCAATCACATGAGATCGAATACCGCATTTATGGCGATGACATGCAGTGCGTGGAAATCGAGCTGGACCCGGGTGAAAGCGTGATCGCTGAAGCGGGCGGTTTAATGATGATGGAAGACGGAATCGAGATGGAGACCATCTTTGGCGACGGGTCTTCGTCCAGTAAGGGGCTTGTCGGCAAACTGTTCGGTGCGGGCAAAAGGCTGTTGACGGGCGAAAGCCTGTTTATGACTGTGTTTACCAATGCGGGGCAGGGGAAAAGGCATCTCACCTTTGCTGCCCCGTATCCCGGAAAAATCGTTCCGTTTGACCTGGCTGCCCTCGGGGGCAAGGTAATTTGCCAGAAGGATGCCTTTCTCTGTGCGGCGAAGGGGGTCTCGGTCGGTGTTGAATTTCAGCGGCGGCTGGGAACCGGATTTTTTGGCGGGGAAGGCTTTATTATGCAAAAACTGGAAGGGGACGGACTCTCATTTATTCACGCCGGCGGCACGATTGTGGAGAAGGAACTGGGGCCGGGTGAACTGCTGCGCGTCGATACGGGATGTCTGGTTGCGATGACGCCGACGGTCGATTATGACATCCGCTTTGTCGGGGGATTCAAAACGGCCCTGTTCGGCGGGGAAGGCCTCTTTTTCGCGACATTGAAAGGGCCGGGGAAAGTGTGGATTCAATCGCTGCCGTTCAGCCGGCTGGCCAGCCGCGTTTTTGCTGCCGCCAATTACGGAAAAAAAGATGAGGGAAGTATTCTTGGAGGTCTGGGTAACCTGTTTGAAGACTAGAAAAGCTTGTGCCGAAATCGGGCACAAGCTTTTTTTTTTATGAACCAAAGTATTCTTTCCAGCGATCATCAACAAGTTTTTTGACTGCCGGATCAGATTCCAGTTCATCCGGATAGCCCGGTTTCATCCGGGTGTCGACTACAATGGGGAGGCGGTAATGCGGGCGGTGCTGCTTCCAATCCGACCGCGCATACAGGTCGTGGGCCGGGTCAAACCGTGTGAAGACCGTCCACAGAAACGCCGTCTGCCCCGAAGCGGCGGCAAGGTCGTCAACAAGGAATATAAACGGCCATTCCTGCAGGGCATCCCCGTATTGCTCCAGCAGATGTTCCGCCAGCCGGGGGTTTTGCTCAAACGGGTCGGCTTCCAGGACGAGCGCCCCTTTGCAGTAAACAGCCACACCTTGCACCCCTGGGAGATCGGGGCCGTGATATTCCGCGGGCAACGTGCGCCTGACCTCCCCGGTTCCAAGCAGTACCGCCTTGCTGCCGTGATTGAAGCGGCGTCCCGTGTAGTCGAGCGTATCCATTGAGGTATCATGGAAAATGAACAAGTCCGATGCAGGTTCAAACCGCTCCAAAACCGTTTCAAACAAGCGGTCAAATGCGTCGAGCGAAATGCTCCGGTCAGTCAGGATCAGGAATTTTGTCAGCGAGAGCTGCCCTTCGCCCAAAATGCGGAAAGCGTGGGCCATGATCTCCCGTTTGTAACTCTCCCTGACGATGGCCGCGGCCAATGGGTGGAAGCCGGTTTCCGCATATGTCCACAAATCGCGCACACCCGGCATCACCATGGGGAAAGCGGGGGAGAGAAGGCGCTGCAAAAATTCACCGAGATAGTAATCTTCCTGGCGTGGTTTGCCGACTACTGTCGCGGGATAGATCGCATCGCGGCGATGGCGGATCTCTTTCACATGGAAGACCGGGAACGGGTGCTCCAACGAATAGTAACCGTAGTGGTCGCCAAACGGACCTTCGGGACGGCGCTCATGTGGTGGAACCACGCCGGACAGGACGAATTCCGCTTCCGCGATATAAGGGTAACCGCCATCAGACGGTCTGACGACGGGCAGCTTTTCTCCGAGAATCAGGGAAGTTAAGAGCAGTTCGGGCAAAAATTCAGGCACAGGTGCAATCGCCGAAGCAATGAGCGCGGGCGGCCCTCCCAGATGCACCCGCACAGGCAGGGCTTGATTGTGCGATTCCGCTTCATAGTGGTGAAATCCTCCGCCCTTCTGGATCTGCCAGTGCATGCCAGTGGTTTGTTTGTCGAAAATTTGCATGCGGTACATACCGAGGTTATGCTGTCCCGTAACCGGGTGTTCCGTATACACAAGAGGCAAGGTGATAAACGGCCCTCCGTCTTCTTGCCACGAAGTGATGACGGGCAACCGGGTCAGATCCACTTCAGCTTGCTTTTGTTCCAGTACAGGTGCTTTACCGGCAGAAACGGGCTGACATCCCACTTTCATCAGGTCAAACAGGATGCGCCGTTCTTTCCACAGTGCACCAAGTGTGGGCGGCATTAAAGTATGGGCCAGGGAAACGATTTTTTTCATCAGTTGCTCCGGCCGCGGGCCAAAAGCCAGTTCCACCCGTCGGGAAGTACCAAAGAGATTGGTGACAACGGGAAACGAACTTCCTTTTACGTTGGTGAAGAGCAGGGCGGGACCTTCTTCGGCGATCACGCGCCGATGAATTTCCGCCAGCTCCAGATGCGGGTCGACGGGAGCCGCTATTTCCACAATCTCTTTTTCTTGACGCAATTGTGTAAGAAAACTTCGCAGGTTTCTGTGCAAGTCGATCATCTCTCCCGAATCAGGCATGCAGATCAAACGGATGAAAATCCGCAAGCCTGCGTCTATTCAGTGTTTGGTCAAATGCCCTGATATTTTTCGTTTCTCTGTGACAAAGATAGCATATCGGGTCAGGGAAGCCAACACATCCGGATGCGGAAAACATCAATGGCCTGTCGAAGAGATTCAGGGGTCGATAAGAAAGCACTCGAAGGAGGGACCCGCCTGTCCGAGAAACTGTGGTATATTATGGTTAAGTCATCCCGGTATGGGAAATGACAGGGAGAGAGTTTTTGCCCCGCATGAAGGGAGTGTCGAACAATGAAAGTGATTGTATATTCCCGGCCGCATTGTATTGAATGCAATGTTTTGAAGCGATTTTTAAATGATTATAAAATCGAATACGAAGTACGCGATTGTGCAGAAAACCCCGCCTTTTTGGAAGATGTAAAAAAACTGGGTTTTCTGGGCGTTCCTGTTACAGTCATCGGGGATACGGCGATTCAAGGCCTGAAGCCGGACGCGATTTTAGAAGAATTAAAGAAACAAAAAGCCTAGTTTTTGAGATAACCTGCCGGAATTGGCAGGATTTTTTATTTATTTTCTTAAAGAATTTATATATAATAAGTACACATCCGATTTTTCAAAAAAATAAAAATCGGCTTATCCGAAGAGGAGGTTTTGCCGTGCAGCTATTCCGTAAAAAGAGTATTGACGCCTCGATTCAAACGAGCCGTCAGGGAACTCAGCTCAAGAGGGAGTTAAAAGCGACTGATTTGGCCATGCTGGGGATTGGTGCCATCATCGGAACCGGGATCTTTGTTCTGACGGGTGTTGGTTCGCTGACAGCGGGTCCCGCCTTGATTTTATCTTTTGTGATCGCAGGTTTGGCCTGTTTGTTTGCAGCTTTGGCCTATGCTGAATTTTCCTCGCTGGTGCCGGTTTCCGGGTCGGTGTACACTTACAGCTATGCCACGTTGGGAGAATTTGTCGCTTGGATTATCGGATGGGATTTGGTTTTGGAATATTTGTTGGCGGTTAGTGCAGTATCGTCCGGTTGGTCCGGTTATTTCAAATCGCTGTTGGAAGGGTTCGGCATACATCTGCCTGCGGCGCTAACCAATGCACCAGGGGGATCAGTGCCCGGAGCCATCGTCAATTTGCCTGCACTTGTCATTGTCTTAATTATTACTTTTTTACTTTCAATCGGTGTAAAAGAGTCAAAATGGGTTAACAACATCATGGTTGCCATTAAGTTGATTGTCGTTGCATTATTTATAATTGTTGGAATTTTCTATGTAAAACCGGCCCATTGGTCTCCGTTCATGCCTTTTGGTTTCTCCGGAGTCGGTTTGGCTGCCGCGACCGTCTTTTTCGCCTACCTCGGTTTTGATGCTGTCACCACCGCGGCGGAGGAAACGCGTGACCCGCAAAAAGATTTGCCCAAAGGCATTTTGTGGTCGCTCGGCATCTGCACGTTCCTCTATATTATTGTGACGGCCATTCTGACGGGGATTGTGCCCTATCAAAACTTTGCCAGCCATCAAGATGCTCCGGTCGCTTTCGCGATGCAATTCGTCCATCAAAACTGGCTGGTCGGACTGATCAGCCTGGGGGCATTAGTCGGGATGTTTACCGTGATGCTGGTCATGTTGTACGGACAGATTCGCATCATCTTCTCCATGTCGCGTGATGGTTTGTTGCCCCCGATTTTTTCCCATGTTCACCAGCGATATCGTACGCCTTACGTGACCACCTGGTCATTTGGGATCTTCGCTGCGTTGCTCGGAGCTTTTGTGCCGCTTGACGAATTGGCCCAATTGGTCAATCTGGGGACGCTGGCCGCATTTGTTCTGATTTCGATCGCCGTTATGGTCCTGCGCTACAAACAGCCGGATCTGCCGCGGAAATTCAAAACGCCTTTGATGCCGTTGGTGCCGATTTTGGCGATTATCTTCTGCGTCTTTTTGATGGTTCAGCTTCACGAAGCGACATGGATTCGCTTTCTGATCTGGCTGGCAGTAGGTTTGATCATCTATTTCATCTATGGTTACCACAGCTCCAACCTGAATAAAAGAAAAAGCGATGAACAAAAAGCTGGGTAAATCACAAATGGAAAAAGCATGATGGAGGGACTTAGCCATCATGCTTTTTTTTGGTTGAGGAATGGATCGGGTGAGTGGTTTCGGAACTGGCCGAACGGTGGCGGCGTTTCTTCCGTTTCCATTTCAGATAGGCCTGCCGTTCCCATTTTTTCAGCAATGGATAGGGATCAAATGAGTAGGTGCTTTTTCCGTTGAATTTGTATATTCCATAGTGAAGGTGGGGCGGGAATTTGCCGGCAGTTCCCGGCGGCCCGTAACCGGAAGAACCGACGCTGCCGATCAGATCGCCCGGTTTGACGACATCTCCTTTTTTCAGCCCTTTGCGGAAGCCGTTCAGATGGGCGAAATAGTGATAGTTATTGTTGACGTCGCGGATTCCGATGCGCCACCCCCCATAGCGGTTCCAGCCAATCAATTCAACATAGCCGTAGCAGGTGCTCAGTACGGGCGTTCCGTAGTTGGCGAAAATATCCGTTCCTTCATGGATGCGCAGACCTCCCCAGCCGCGGCGGTCTCCCCAGGTATTGTGATACGTGTAATTATATTGAAGCGGGATCGGGAAGCGGCGTTCTTCCAGATGGAGCGTTTGGTATCTGGCGTAGATTTTCGCGATGTGCGTGATCACATCCACCGTGGTCGGATGTTTGTAATAGTCCCAGATCCGTTCGCGGATTTGTTCTTCTTTCAAACCTTTTTGCGCCAGAAAGGAAGCGACGGAGTAGAGAACATCAAGGTCATCCTGTGGATCTGCCTTGCCGTCACCGTTGGCATCCTTTCCGATTCCCTGAAAAAAGGCAATCGATTCAGGCACCCGGTCATCAGGGTCAGGATTGATCCGGCCTGCCCACAAGGAGGAGGGAACCTCAATTGAAGTGAGCCTTTTCTTTCCGCTTTTTTCTTTTTTGTTTTTGGCAGCATGTGCATTTTTCTCATATTGGTCCATGGCTGCCAGATATACCCACGGCACGCCGGTTAATGTTTCCATGGTTTCATACAGGTGAAGTTTGTCCGACGCTTCCTGATCTTTGTCCGACGCGTCAACAGAACATGGAAAAGCGGAAAACAACAAAAAAAAGCTTAGCAGGATTTTACAGCTTTTTACCATCATGACCACCGATTTTTGGTTTAAAAGGTTTTACAGATAGTTTGCCTGGCATTCATCGAAAACATTTTGGCATTTTCAGGGAGGAATTCGGAAAGGGGAGACCGACGCTCGGGACAGGATACAAAAAAGGCATGATCCTGGGGAGGTCATGCCTTCACGGGAGGAGGTTATGTTGTTTGTGCTTTGATTTTGCTTATATAGGAATTGAGTTGATCCAACATCAAAAAGGCTGCTTTGACGCCGCCGGCCGTATTCCAGATCACATCATCCACTTTAAACGCACGATGTTTTTTAACCGCCTGGAGATTGGCCCAAAGCGGATCGCTTAAAAACGTCTCTTCCTGTTTATTTCCTTTTTTGTCGCCTGTATCATAGGTGAAATAGAAGATAATGTCTCCGTCGGCTTGTGGAATTTGTTCTTTTGTGATCGTGACCGCAAAGGAATTTTTATTTTGCAGCGGCGGGCGCTGAAACCCGACATCTTTTAAAATCACGCCGGAAAAGCTGTCCAGTTGGTAGAGTCTCGTTTCCCCGGACAAAAAGCGAACCATGGAAACTTTCTGATTCAGAAGGTCTCCGGCGTTTTTCCGCACTTCGGCCACCTTTTGCTCATATTCCTTGAGGACTTTGTTGCCTTCTTTTTCTTTATTGAGCGCTTTGGCATACAGGGAGAAATTGACTTTCCAATCCCCGCGCAAGGTTTCAGCAAACACGGTCGGGGCGATTGCCGACAATTGTTCATATACCTTTTCCTGGCGCATTTTATTTCCGATGATCAAATCCGGTTTTAAACTGGCGATCGTCTCCAGATCAGGCTGGCTCTCCGTTCCGACTACAGTCACACCTGTCAGTTCTTTTGCCAGATGAGGGTACCAGGGATGGCCGGTAAAACCTTTAACCGCTCCCACCGGCTTGACTCCCAGAGCAAGGCAGGCTTCCAGACCTTCATTGGTAAGGACGACAACGCGTTTCGGATGGGTCGGGACGATGGATTGCCCCATTGCATGTTGAATCGTGCGGCCGCTCTCTTTGGTTTGATCTGATGAATCAGATGAGCTGCATCCCGCAAGCACAAGGGAAAAGAGAGCGAGTGCAAGGAACGGGGGAAGAATTGCTTTTATGGAACGCACCGAATATGCTCCTTTCGTTATAAATGATAATGATTATCATTTCCTGATTTCTTCTTTACTATAAAAATAAAGAAGCCGGGTGTCAATTATTTTGATAATGATTTTCAACCTCATTGACATCATCTTTTCCTTTTTCTAGACTTAAGTTGGTCTGGAAGAAAGAGAGGTAGTGGATATGGGGGGTTTATATACCGGGCGGTTCAAATGGGCCGGACTGCTCGCCGGAGTGGTGTTGGTTGCTGTTTTGGCCATGATCAGTATCAGTGTCGGCGTTACCCGGGTTCCGCTTTCAACGGTGGTGGAGTCATTTATTCATTATCAGCCGACAAATAATGAGCATTTGATTATTCGGACAACCAGAGTTCCCCGAACGGTGTTTGCGCTCGTCGTCGGAGCAAGTCTGGCCGTGGCCGGGGCACTCATGCAAGCTTTGACGAAAAACCCGCTCGCATCACCGGCGACACTCGGGGTAAATGCCGGAGCCAGCTTATTTATTGTCGGAGGGGTGACGCTTTTTTCGATCACTGCCGTCCCGTCCTTGATGATTCTTGGCTTTATCGGGGCAGCTGTCGCGGCGGCAATCGTTTATTTTCTGGGATCCGTCGGCCGGGAGGGACTGAGTCCGTTGAAACTAACCCTGGCCGGAGCCGCAATTGCCGCTTTTTTTGCTTCGATCACACAGGGAATGTTGGTGATGAATGAAAAGGGACTGAATGAGCTGTTATTCTGGCTGACCGGCTCAGTTGAAGGACGGAGCCTGGAAAGTGCCCTGCCGGTGTTTCCCTTTATGTTGGTCGGATGGTTGCTGGCGTTGTGGATGGCACCCAATATTGACATCTTGACGATGGGAGAAGATGTGGCCAGGGGACTGGGAATGAAAACTGGTTTGATCAAAGGAATCGGCGCGCTGATCGTCGTTTTGCTGGCCGGTGGCTCGGTTGCGGTGGCCGGTCCGATCGCTTTTGTCGGGCTGGTAGTTCCCCATTTTGTTCGTGCCTGGGTCGGAGCAAGCCACCGGTTCATCATTCCTTATGCCGCCGTTTACGGAGCCGCTTTGCTTATGGCGTCCGATATTGCCGGACGATTGGTGATGAATCAGCAGGAGATTCCGGTTGGGGTGATGACGGCTATTCTTGGAACCCCGTTTTTTATTTATCTTGCGGGCAGAAAGGGGAGTGAGGAAGGATGAAGCGGTACACTTCCCTCCGCCTTGGTTCGCGCTTCTCCGCCTTGATTGACTGGCGAGCCGTCTCGATCTTGTTTTTGCTTGCCGCATTCGCTTTTCTTGTCATGGTGCTCAGTGTCGGAGTAGGTCGGGTTCAGCTTTCTCCGCTCGATGTGATCCGGGTCTTTTTGGGGATCGGGTCCAAATTTGATCAATTGATCGTTGAGACATTCCGTCTGCCGCGCATCCTCCTGGCGCTGATTGCCGGAGCCTCGCTGGCCGTTTCCGGCGCTCTTTTGCAGGCGGTGATCCGAAATCCGTTGGCCTCACCAGATATGGTCGGGGTCACGGGCGGTGCCTCAGTCGGAGCGGTTACGGTGATCACTTTTTTCAGCGACCGTTCCACCAACCTTTCAGTTTCATTATTTTGGGTGCCGGCCGCATCGTTTATCGGGGCGGCTGTCATTGTGGGACTGTTGCTCTTTTTCTCCTGGGGAAAAATCTCCCCGTTCCGGCTGGTGCTCCTGGGGATCGGTTTCACGCTGGCTACCCAGGCGGCAACCAATTTCATTATTCTGATCGGTCCGCCGTTTAGTGCCTTGCAAGCGAAAACCTGGCTGACCGGAAGTATTTACGGGAGCAATTGGAACCAGGTTGCTGTTTTGCTCCCCTGGCTTGCCCTTTTGCTACCGCTGGCTTTCGTGTTTTCCCGCCATCTCAATGTTTCGCAAATGGGCGATTCGTTGGCAACAGCTCTTGGTGCCCGTCCCTCCCTCCAGCGGCTGTTGGTTTTATTGATTGCGACAGCGCTTGCCGGAGCTGCCGTATCCTTTGTCGGTACGATCGGCTTTGTCGGATTGATCGCTCCTCATGCGGCGCGCAAATTGGTCGGAGCCGCCTACGGTCTTTTGTTGCCGGCGTCGGCACTGTTGGGAGCCATCATGGTCATGGGTGCCGATTTGCTGGGGAGAACTTTATTTGCACCACTGGAAGTGCCGGCCGGTGTGCTGATAGCCGTGATCGGCGCCCCCTATTTCCTCTTTTTGCTCTATTGGAGTCGGAAAAAGTAAGAGGAAAAGGGATGATTTGGCGTAAGTTGATCTACTTTGTGGTAATATAATCTTGTTGTATTGTTTGCAGCCAAGGTACAGCGGGCGATCGTACCTGCAGTGAGGAGGGAGCATTATGGCAGAAAGCCAATCTCAGGCTAGAGAACGTAAACCGGAATGGTTAAAAATTCGTCTAAATACAAATGAAAACTATCAAGAGCTTAAAAAGATGATGCGGAGCAAAACCTTGCACACCGTATGTGAAGAGGCTCGTTGCCCCAATATTTTTGAATGCTGGGCCAATCGGACGGCCACATTCATGATCCTGGGGGACATTTGTACGCGGGCTTGCCGTTTTTGTGCCGTCAAAACCGGTCTTCCGACGGAACTGGATTGGCAGGAACCGGAGCGCGTCGCTGAGGCAGTGGAACAGATGGGGGTACGCTATGCGGTTGTGACCTCCGTTGCGCGTGACGATTTGAAAGATGGCGGCGCGGCGATCTTTGCGGCGACCATCAAGGCGATCCGCAAACGCAATCCCTTTACCAGTGTCGAAGTGTTGATCCCGGACTTCATGGGGAATTGGGATGCGCTGAAAGTGGTGATGGATGCGAAACCGGATGTGCTCAATCACAATATCGAAACCGTAAGGCGCCGCTCTGACCGCGTTCGCTCCAAGGCAAAATATGACCGTTCGCTCGAGCTTCTGAAACGGGCCAAAGAGATGCAACCGCAGATCCCGACCAAATCAAGCATCATGGTGGGAGTCGGTGAAACATTTGATGAAGTGGTTGAGGCAATGCAAGATTTGCGGGCGCATGATGTGGATATTGTCACGATCGGTCAATATTTGCAACCGACCAAAAAGCATTTGAAAATCGACCGCTATTATACGCCGGACGAATTTAAGCAGTTGAGAGAAATCGGACTGAGCATGGGCTTTTCCCATGTCGAATCGGGGCCGTTGGTGCGCAGCTCGTATCATGCGCATGAGCAAATGGCATCCGCTCAGAAAAAAGAGGAGAAAATGGCATAAAACCGACTGGCAGGTGATAATGGCAGATCATTATCGCCTGCTTTTTTTATGGAATATGGTCACACAAAAAACCAGCCTTCCAAGCCGAAAAGCTGGTTTTCCCGCTTAATCCTGCCTCGGGTTCATTTGGCTCCGCCTGTTCGGTTGTGATGATTCATTCACTTCCGGAGGGGTGGTATCGCCCATTTCCCGGAGAAGCTGTTCCAAATCCCCTCTGATCCCTTCTACATCATAATCGCTCGTCATCCGCATGCCGATGGAATTGATCTGCGACTCCAGGGTGCGGTTTTCCGTCACGTGAACCTTAAAGTAGCGGGGAGTAATACTTTCCGCAGTACGCTTTGCCTCTTTTACCGTTTTTGGATCCATGCGTCCGTTTTTCGTTTTAATCCCAAGAAATACATGATCATCTGTAACAAGTGCGGTGGCTTCCTTTACATTGGGCAAAACCGTGACCATTTGCGCGATATGCTTTGCCAGGAGGGGGCGGTCCACAAAGACATCGGGTCCTGCGGCACGACCGTTTTGATGATAATTTTCCGGTGTGTATTTGAAATATCCGATTTCGTTCTGCCCACCGCCGCGTGCATTTTCCTCACCGTTAATTTCATCATTTCGCACCATCCCGATCCGCGAATCCTGATCTTTTTCCCGGTACAGCGGTTCATGGGTTTGTTGTAATCCCTGATCTGCCTGCTGCTGGTCATCATTGTTACAGGCGGGGATGAGAAGAAGCATCGCCGCGAACAGAATTAGGTATCGTCGTTTCATCGAAGTTTCGGCACCTCCTTTTTTTAACGTGCCCAAACAACGGCAATCCATACGAAAAAGGATGAAGATGTTAACGGGAGGATATGGTAACATATAAATGTAAAATTGGAATAGAAAAGGTAGGACGTTTATGGAGCGAATTCATATAAATGGGTTGGAGTATGAACTCCTTTCCAACCATCGCAACGGTTGGAATATGGAAGCTTTTCGCAAACGGTTCAGTGAGATCCTGGAAAAATATGATTATGTCGTCGGCGATTGGGGATATGGTCAGCTGCGACTGAAAGGTTTCTTTGCCGATGATCACACCCGGGCCACAACAGAAACCAAGATCAGTTATTTACAAGAATATCTAAATGAATTTTGCAACTTCGGATGTGCCTATTTTGTGCTCAGAAAGGTGAAAAGTGCAAAGCCAGCCCGGAAGGAATAGGGCTGGCTTTTTTACGGGTTCGGTTGATCGTGTGTTGGATGGCTTCCCGGAAATTGGCGTTCAATCCCTTCATGAAATTCGCGCATTTCGTAGGTGAATTGCGGTCCGGCATGTTGACCGGGGCGCCATGGTGTGGATTTCCCCAAGCGATATGAGGTTGCCGCTCCGTAAGGGCCGTCGGGGAATTCTTCGGGCACAAGTTCGCTGCGATGCGACTCGACGGTGCCAAGTTCTTTGCTTTTATTTTGCCGGCTCATGCCTCATCTCCTCCTTCCTTTCTAACGTGCGGAAGAAAGAGGAGAAATATTCGTCAGACAACCGTATGTAAAAATTGCTTTAATTCCTCTGCTTCTGCTTCCGAAATCTGATAGACGTGTTCCAAATAACCGGGTTCTTCCAGATCATCCGGCCCGATGATGGCAAAACGGTTGGATTGCAGGTCGAGAACCAAAACTTTTCCGTAAAAGCGTTCGGTTGTCACAATGGCGAGGTCAAAACGGTTGGATTCACCGACAAAGCTGATAAAGCGGGTATGGGTTTTTTCCGATTCATCGTATAAAAACATCAGATCTTGGTTTGACATGCGAATGGCTCCTTTTTGCTCAACTTCCTTCCATTATACAATAACGATCATAACTTGTCGGTACAATCCGGACGGAAGCATTGGCAAAACCGGAAAGTGCCCCGCCACCTGCAGATCCGATGATTACGTTCACGGGGGCAATCCCGTTTTTGCGGGCTATAAAAGGCCGAAAAAGCGCGTTTTTTTCTGGCGACGCGGAAGTAACCCCTGTTCGCTGGTAGCAGCGGTCAGTCGCTGGGTAAAGGTCACATTGCGCAATTCCATTCGGAGTTGATCCTGTTTTTTGCGGACTTCGTCGAACATCTGCTGCACCTCATTGGCGGAAACGGAATCGATGCTTACGGCGACCAGTTTATGCTCCATTTCCTCCAGGGTGGTGAACAGCCCGAAGATGTGATTTTCCAGCCGGTCCATCCGGTCAAACAGCTCTTCAACCATTTCCCCGACGCTGTCGAGTGTTTCCGTGATCTGCTGCAGGGTTTCGTCCGGCAATTCCGTGTCTGTCAATTCAGACTGATCGGGTCTCAGATGAATTTTTCCCTCTTTGATCAAGTCCATGCGCACTTGCTTCATCGATTTTTGCGGTTCCGAAAGACGGTTCTGGATGTCGGACAGCCGTTTCAGGCCCTCCTCAGTCAAGAGATAATGCCCTCTTTCATTCCAATCCGGTTGAATATAATCTTCAAACATATCAATCCACTTGCGAACCGTTCGAGCCGTCACTTGTAAACGTTCGGCGGCTTCTCTCGTCGAAATGCCCGCTTCCTGATTATTCATTGCCAGACAGCCCTCCTTGCAAGAATATTATTACTTTTACGATTTCGAGGGATGTAAATAAATTCCTTCTCGCTGACAAAGGAAGTCAGGAGCTGACAAAACCTGCTGTCCGGCAACAATTGTGACCACCCGCTCCACAGAAAGACCCCTCCGCATTTGTTCCTTGGAGGGGGTACGCTTTTACTGATAGGGAAATTGTGTGCGATAGTTCGCGAATTGCTGCGCTTTTTGCGCGATCTTGCCGGCAGGCGCCGCCTCCAGTTTGTACCATCCTTTTTGATGCATCAAGTCGAATAGTTGATGCTGCGCCTGGTGAATCTCGTTTAACAGTTGCATTTGCGTCTGAAACAGTTGCGGATTGCTCGCTTCATTGACAGCGGCATTGTAACCGTATGAGATATATTTTTCCGTGGACAAGATATCGTTGATAAAGTCACGGTCGTTCATTTGCGGCCCTTTTACCTTTGGCAAACCGGTTGATTTTTGCGATGTATCGGCATTCGATTGAAACTGCATCGTCTTCCCTCCTCATCAATTCATCTGTCGGTTGGCGGCGTTCGGTTGGCTTGTTGAAGCGGCGCCGGTGGAAGATTGTATTTGCGATAACAGCATTTCATAATGGCGCTGATGCATTTGTCCGATTTGATTGATGAGTGATTGCACGGATGCATCTTGGCACAGGCCGGCATAATGGTTGCATTTTTTCATTGCCAGCAATTCCCAGGACATTTCATCGGTCAGATAATGAAGATCTTTGTCGGAAAGCTGCACCTTACTGTCCCTCCTTTTCAGATCAACAACAGCTGCTCCTTTTAGCATCTATTCTTTGCGATTGCAGGAGGGTTTATTCTGAACAGTCTTGGGCTGATGTTTCCTTTCATTCCGGACAGGCGTTATAATTTATCACGTGAAAGCATTAATGAATTTCAACAATTTGGCATCTGATTGTGTGACACTTCTCCTGCCTTATTTTCGTTGTTGTAAATGGAAAGGTCAGGTTTTACGGAAGATTGGGGGAACGCGGTGTGATTTATGATGTAAACGTAAACAGGATTAAGGAGCAATTATCCCATCTTGAGCTATGTGCAGACCTGCTGGAGCGTCTGGCTGTCGGAAAAAGGGAGCTGGAAGAGCGATTTGCCGCGGAACGGGCGCTCCATTTGGCATCTGAATGCATGATTGATGTGGGGAGTGTGATGATCGACGGATTCATCATGCGAGACCCCGGAGGATATTTCGATATTGTCGACATTTTGGAAGACGAGCGGGTGATCGATCGCGAAACCGGAAGCAAGCTCAGGAATCTGCTGTCCCTGAGGGAGCGTTTGGTTCGCCGTTACACCGAGACGGCATGGACGGATCTGATCCCGTATGTGCAGGATTCCGGCTGGTTCGCGGATTTTGCCAAACAAGTGAAAACTTATCTACAAAAGGAACTCGGTGAACAAAGTATACGATAAAAAAGGGTATAGAAGTAAAAAGGGGCTTTTTGTGGCCGAGGGAAGGTGAAGGGCATGAATGGAGCGAGTTCTACCCGCAGACAGATTATGATGATGTTAAAAACCGAGGGAGCTCTTACCGTCGGGGAAATCGCCGAGCGGTTGGGTGTTACGGAAATGGCCGTTCGCCGGCATATCAATACGCTGGAACGGGACGGTTTGATCGCGGCCAAATTGCTCCGTCAGGCGATGGGACGTCCGACGAATCAATATTATTTGACGGAAAAATCGGAGGACTGTTTTCCTAAAAGCTATTCCAATTTCACCCTGGATTTGTTGCAGGATCTCGAGGAAAATCACGGGTTGGAAATGATAGAACAAGTATTTCGCAGCCGGGAAAAACGGCTGACGGAAGAGTACCAGGCCGATTTCTCCGGCAAAAGCCTGGATGAAAAAGTGGAACTTTTGGCGAAGATCCAGGATTCCAAAGGCTATATGGTTGAAGTGAACAAACAAGAGGACGGAAGTTATCGGCTGGTGGAATACAATTGTCCCATTGCCCAAGTGGCCAACCGGTATAACCATGCCTGCAAGTGTGAGATCAATTGGTTTAAAAAGCTGCTCAATGCCGATGTCGAACGGATGGAGTGCAAGGCAAAAGGGGGACAAAACTGCATATACACCATCCGGGCACGGCAAATGGCCAAAATATGATTTTTTACGCAGCATCAGGCGGGCGGCACGTTCCTTGTGCCGTCAGCTTGATTGCGAATTGAGAAGACCATGGGGGTTGGCGCTTTTCTTTGCTCCCGGCTCCTTCGTCGAAAGGCCGCTGCTAAGCACCAATCTCCTTCTCCTTAATTGTCAACAGGCTTGCGGCACATTTCTTGTGCCGTTTTCATTTGTGGTACAATCAAATGGAAGCAACCGCGACTGTGAATTGAAATGAAGCGGGGAATGAGGTTTTTATTGCGGGAGGGAAAGAGATGCCGTCTTGGTACGAAGAAAGTTTTGGCGAAGATTATTTGATCGTATACAAACATCGCACTCGCGAAGATGCAATATGTGAAGTCGGAAAAATAAGCCGGTGGCTTCATCTGCGCGAGAATGACCTCATTCTGGACTTGTGTTGCGGAACCGGCAGACATACACTCAGCCTGGCCAAGCGTGGATACCATGTGGTGGGGCTGGATTTGTCAAAAGTTTTGCTGACTCATGCCGTGAAAGATGCCGGTGAGTTGGCGGTTCCCTTCATTCACGGGGATATGCGATATCTCCCCTTTGTCGACGAAATGTTTGACGTGGTCCTGAATTTGTTTACCTCTTTTGGCTATTTTTCCGATGATGAGGATAATCAGCAAGTGCTTCGGGAGATTGCTCGCGTATTGAAGCCGGGAGGGCGTTATCTCCTCGATTTTCTCAATAAATCATATGTGGTGCAAAATCTTGTTCCCAAATCGGAACGGGAAGAAGACGGTGTCCGCATCCGGGAGGAACGCTGGATTGACGGGGATTTTGTGTGCAAAGCGATCACGATCACGGATGAAAGTGGAACACGCCGGTATCAGGAACGAGTCAAAATGTACGATTCCGGGCAATTGGAGCAGATGCTGGAGAAAGCGGGTCTCAATGTGGAAAAAAGATATGGCAGTTTTGCCGGCGAGCCGATCCAGTCTTCCAGCAAGCGAATCATTTTAATAGGTTGTGTGAACAAATGAAGGAATATAAAGGATACTTTATTGATTTGGATGGCACGTTGTACCGGGGTACTGAATTGATCCCGGAAGCGCTCGAGTTTGTCCGCGAGCTGGACCAAAAGGGAATCCCTCATCTTTATCTGACCAACAATTCGTCCCGCACACCGGAGCAAGTTGCGGATAAGCTGCGGCAATTTGGATTTCCGGCCCGGCCCGGGCAAGTTTATACAACTGCTCTGGCGACTGCTCAATATGTGCAGGAAAACTTTCCTGATGCGCGCGTCTATGTGATCGGGGAAGAAGGACTGTTGCAGGCGCTGAAAGAGAAAGGATGCCGCATTACGGAGGAGCATCCCAATGCTGTTGTGGTCGGAATCGATCGCGGGTTTACATATAAAAAGATGAAAAAAGCTTGTTTGGCGATTCGGGCGGGGGCGACGCTGATCGGTACCAATGCGGACCGGGCCTTGCCGACAGAGGAGGGGCTTTTGCCCGGAAGCGGTTCACTGGTGGCCGGCATTTCTGCCGCAACCGGAGTGAAGCCGTTATTCATCGGGAAACCGGAGCCGATCATTCTCCGCTATGCCTTGAAAAAATTGGGGGTTGCTCCGGAAGAAGTGCTGATTGTCGGTGATAACCTGGATACGGACATCCGTGCCGGGATCGAAGGCGGAATGGACACGCTGCTGGTCTTTACGGGAATTACAACGCCCGAGATGGCGGAAAAGGCTGAGATTAAAGCAACCTACACTGCCCGAAACCTGAGGGAATGGATGAACCGGGCAAACGAAGAGAGGCGAGCGCATTGAACGATATCCGGGAAGATATTATCGAAGTTCCGTTGCCATTGCCTTTTGCATTGAAAGTGGTCAACTGTTATCTGATCAAAGGAAAAAACGGATTCACAATCATTGATACCGGCCTTCATACCGATCAGGATTTGCAGGTCTGGGAAGAAGCGCAAGCAAAGCATGGCTGGTCGTGGAACGATGTTGAAAAAATTGTGCTGACCCATTATCACCCGGATCACTACGGACTGGCGGGAACATTGCAGCAGCTGACCAATGCCCCTGTTTATCTCTCGCGAACAGACTGGGAGCAGGCTCAGTTCTTTTTCGGGCGGAAAAGCGATATGCCGGAACGGATGGCCGCTTTTTTTGCCGAACATGGCTTGACGGAAGACTGGGTGAAAAAAATCCCCGGCCACTTGCGCAGTTTTCACAGTTGGGTTGAGCCGCATCCAGAGCCGACATGGATTGCTCCGGGGGAAACGATTCGGATGGGGGATCGCGATTATCAGGTGATTCATACCCCGGGCCATGCGGACGGTCATCTCAGTTTTTATGATCCCGAACGCCAAATCATGATCGGCGGTGATTTCCTGTTGCCGAAAATTACCCCGAACATCAGTTTATGGCCGGGGGCTGATCCCAATCCCCTCGCCACTTATCTGTCCACCCTGGATAAGATGAAAAAAGTGCCGGTAAAGCGAATATTTCCGGCTCATGGCAACGCCTTTACTCATTACCGGGAGCGGATTGCCCAATTGGAAGAACACCATGAGGCGCGTCTGCAATTGATTGCGAAATACGTCCGGGACCTGGGAGAGCCGACGGCATATGATGTGTGCAAGTGCCTGTTTGGAGACCGCCTGTCCATTCACAACCTGCGGTTTGCCCTTTCCGAAACGTTGGCCCATCTGGAGTATTTGCGGGTAAAAGGGAAGATGGATCTGTTTGAAAAAGAGGGAACTAAGCGATATCGCTGCAAAGTGGATTAAGATGAAATCCTGAGTGACTCGGAGGGACGCTGGGGAACCATTGAGCGACCATCTCGGGACACAGGGAGGTCTAGGGGGGGCATACCGGCCCGTCTGGAAATGCGCTTTGACGGAAACAAACGTTGACAGAAAAGGCGGTTTCTCCATGGATGAGTGTGATCCGGAAGGAAACCGCCCCATCTGGTGGAACTTGTTGTGGATGTGCCGGTCAATCCGGCGGAGCTTGTTTGCGGTTATGGGCGAGCCGGGAGGAGGCGGAGGCCGCGATCGCTCCGACGATATCATCCAGGAAGGTATGGATTTCCCCGTCGTGCTTGTCATTTAAACGTTTCAATACACCCGGTTTGACGCGGTCGATATAGCCGTAGTTGGTCAGACCGATACTTCCGTAAACATTGAGAATGGCCATTGACAACACTTCATCAATTCCGTATAAACCCTCATCGCGAACCAGCATATCCAACAGCGGTTCTTCGAGCTGCCGGCGCTCCGCCAGCATATCGAGTTGTATTCCCGTCAGCACCGCGTTTTGCACTTCTCTTTTTTTCAGCACTTGCTTTACATTTTCCAGGCATTCCTCGAGGGTTAAGCTTGGCAGATAATCTTTCTGCAAGAAAAACGTGAGTTCAGCGATTTCTTTCAGTTCGACCCCGCGTTTGGCGATCCACTGCAAGGTCGTTTGATACAGTTCCTCTTCCGATACACAATTCTGGGTTGACCCGGTCATACGGCGATACTCCTTTAAATCAGGTGAAATTCTTGAATAACTGCAACTGGGAATGATCCTTATGATGGACCCCGAATACCCCAACAATCCAGGGATGAAAGACTGGGAAAGTCAGGAGCGGGCATTGCGCTCCAAACTCGCAACGGAAGGCGGCAAGAGCCCGGCATACCAAAAAGCCCCCAACATTTTCTGCTGACATGCAAGGCAGCCTGTTTTTCTATTTTCTCCTGACATGGTGAGTTTATGAAAAAGAGAGGTGATGGAGATGGAGAGAAAAGTGGCACTGGTTACCGGCGGTTCAACGGGGCTGGGCAAAATGGCTGCGGCCCAGTTGGGAAAAGCCGGATATCGATTGGCGGTAAATTCGCGGACGGATCGCGGGCATGCGGACGGTCTCTCCCCAATCCTGGGGCCGGAAGAAGGAGAAGTGCTCCGTGTTTACGGCAATGTCAGCCGGAGAGAAGAAGCTGAACAGGTTGTCGCTGAAACCCTGGCACACTACGGCCGGCTCGATGTCCTCGTTCATGCGGTTGGCCCTTTTATTCGCGAGCGCAAATGGTTTGTGGAGCATTCGGCGGCGGAAATTGAGGAGATGATTGCAGGCAACCTCCTGAGCGCCATGTGGATCACACGTGCGGTTCTTCCCGGGATGCGCAAACGAAAATGGGGCCGAATCATTTTTTTCGGGTTTGGCAGAGCGATGGAGGCACCGGCATGGCCGGATCGTTCCGTATACGCCGCAGCGAAAACCGGACTGGTTTCCTTTACGAAAACATTGGCTGTTGAAGAAGCACCGTTCGGCATTACCGTCAATATGGTTTGTCCCGGGGATATCGTCGGGAATAACAAGGAAATGCTGATAGATCAGGTGCGGATGCTAAACGATGAAGAAACGCCGCGGGGACGACCGGGCAGTGGCGAGGATGTGGCACGGGTCATCCGTTTTCTTGTCGAAGAAAAGTCTGATTTTGTGACCGGAAACTTGATTAATGTGACAGGAGGCCTCGATGTCATTCACCCTGTTTCCAAGAGGAAACACCCTGATTTCTAGGCACCTCACCCTCACGTCGCGAATAGAATAACACGACGAGGGGTGAGGGATTATGTCATCTGATTTTCAGCCCGGATATTTGTCCGAACTTACCGGAGAAGAGCAATTGGAAATGCTCCTCCACTACCATTACGGTTTTCACGTGAAAGAGGCCAAGCCGATTCGCGGCATTGTTCGTTTGCGAACCGATCAGGGCACTTATGTGCTGAAAAGGGTGAAACCGGGAGAGAAAGATCGTTGGCACTTGATCAAGCAAGTGGCGGAACACGTCAACGGGAAGCAAGAGAAGCGCGTAACTCTTCCGGAACCGCTTGATACAGGAGCGAAGAAACTCTATTTTGACGGGTTTCGCTATGCCTATGTGCTCTTGCCCTGGATGGAGGGGGAAACGGTATCGCTCTCCGGCCTGAATGAGTGGGCCCGTCTCTCAGAGTCACTTTCCCTCCTGCATCAGGCGACAGCAGATTTTCAACCTTCAAAGGAGCATGCGGAATATTCCCGGCTGTCCGCCAAAGAATCACATCTGAAAAAGGCTTTGCAACAGATTGAAATTTTTCATTTGGCTGCTAAATTAACTTCCTATCCAAGTGATTTGGACCGGACATGGTTGGACATTTCCGGCTATACCATCGGCATGATGGAAAATATGATCAAATATTATCAAAAAATCAACGGCGACGAGGCATGCCGGGAAACGGTCAAATTCGGCAAGATCTGCCATTCCCGGCTGCATCGGCATAATTTGTTGCAAGCTGGCGAACAATCCGTTTTTCTCGATTGGAATGAGATGACCCTCGACGTGAGAACGGCCGATCTGGCCGATTGGTTGATGTATGCCTATGGATGCACGGGCAGCCCCGGGGTTTTGCAGGCGATTCTTGCAGGTTATCAGCAGGTGGCTCCGCTGGATGAATCCGAGTATTCACTCATTTATGCCCAGTTTTTGTTTCCCGGAAAATTGACACGACTTCTGCAAAATGTCTATTTGAATCAAACATTGTCGGAAACAGCCGCTGTTTCCCGCGTCCGTACGGCGATTGATATCGAGGAGAAAAAAGAAGGGCTGCTAAAAATGTACGCCAATGTTGTCAAAGATCATTTCGGAGTGACTATTCCGCAGTTGGACTGGTTGGAAACGAAGAAATCATAACGGATGTACAAAATTATGAAAGGCAGCAAACGACGGATTCGCCGTAAATATTGAGAATCGACAGATCCGGTCCCTTGGGGCCTTTTTTATTTGATTTTGATAATCTATTGCACAATATGAAATCGTTTACAATTTAATAAATTTAATTTATCATTATAACAAGATGAAGCTGATGAACCAAACTTGTATAATCGCTGAAACAAATGCAGGAAGGAGCGAATCAAATTGCGCCGAATCCTGAATAATCTGACCTTCCAAGTGGTTGTGGCCATTATCGTGGCAGTGGCGCTCGGGGTTTTGTGGCCTGACGGGGCAAAGCAGATGAAACCGCTTGGGGACATGTTTATCAATCTTGTAAAAATGGTGGTGGCCCCGATCATTTTCCTGACCATTGTCTTGGGGATCGCCAAGATGGGGGATATGAAAAAAATCGGTCGTGTCGGAGGAAAGGCGATTTTATATTTTGAGCTCGTCACCACCTTTGCCTTGATAATCGGGGTGCTGGTCGCTCATCTGCTTCACCCGGGGGCGGGAATCGATGCGAGCAAGCTGGACAAAGGGGATATTTCGCAATATACGAAAAGCGGGGAAGAAATGGATTGGGTCGGGTTTTTTGTCAATATCGTTCCTTCCAGCATGATCGGCGCTTTTGCCGAAGGGGATACCCTGCAAGTGGTCTTTTTCGCCGTGATTTTCGGTTTTGCCTTGGCCGGTTTGGGGGATTACGGAAAAAACATCATTGATCTGTTTGAACGGTTTTCCAAGGTTTTTTTCAAAATTGTCTCCTATGTTATGAAGGTGGCTCCGCTCGGCGCTTTTGGCGGAATGGCCTATACAATCGGGAAATTTGGGATTAAATCGCTGTTGCCGCTGGGAAAATTGATGCTTTCCGTCTATTTGACGATGATCCTGTTTGTTTTTGTCGTTCTGGCGCTGATTTGTCGTATGTATCAATTCCGGATCTGGCATTATCTTCGATTTATCAAGGAAGAATTGTTAATCGTCCTTGGAACTTCTTCCTCGGAGGCGGTCCTGCCGCGCATGCTGGACAAAATGGAGAAGTTCGGATGTTCCAAATCTGTTGTCGGTCTGGTGATCCCGACAGGATATTCATTTAATCTGGATGGCACCTCCATTTATCTCTCGATGGCTGTTATCTTTTTATCACAGGTTTTTCACGTTCACCTTTCCATCTGGCAACAAATCACCATTATTGCAATTTTGATGTTGACTTCCAAGGGGGCTGCGGCCGTCACGGGTGGGGGATTTATTGTCCTCGCTTCCACATTGGGTTCGATGAATTTGATTCCGGTCGAGGGATTGGCGCTGCTGATCGGGGTGGATCGCTTTATGTCGGAAGCTCGGGCGATTATCAACTTGATCGGAAATGGGGTGGCAACCATGGTTGTCGCCAAGAGCGAGAACGAATTTGATGAAGAAAAATATAAGGAAGCGGTTCTCGCTATGAACAAGAAAGAATCGAAAATATCGGCTTGACCGATGGCATGGAAAAGCCACGGATCCCTTGTGACAGGGGAAACGGGGCTTGTTTTTTTTGCGAAAGTTTGTTGCAGGCCGGGGTGTGGTGTCCTTGGAATTCTGCTTAGTTTCATCTTATGATTGTGTCAGACAAGGCAGAATCTAGGTGCTGTTTTGCCTGTATCATTCATGGCCGGGATGTTTGTCATGCCAGTTATTGAGGAAAGATTTTTATACAGTTTTGTCAGAGTTGAACGTGAAATGATAAAAATTTGAGATAATTAGATGAAAATAGTTAATGTTTCATGTTATTATGATGAAGGATTGTATAATAATTGAATAATTGTCAAATAATTTTAACTCGGAGGAGGGAAAGTCAAATATGAGTAAGGACAAGCAAAAATTTGTTCCTTATGTGCCTGCGACGAAGTCACTTCCGGAGTTGACGGGATTTGCCATCGTCCTGGGAATTATCTTGGCCATTGTCTTTGGGGCGGCCAATGCGTATCTCGGGTTGAAAATCGGTTTGACGGTGAGTGCGTCGATTCCGGCGGCCGTAATCTCACTGGCTATTTTACGGGGAATTTTCAGAAGGAAATCGATTTTGGAAAACAACATTGTGCAAACGATGACCACTGCGGGTGAAGCGGTGGCCGCCGGGGCAATTTTTACGTTGCCGGCGCTGTACCTGTGGCATTTAAATCCGAGCAACTGGTTGATTGCGTTTATCGTGTTGACCGGTGGTTTCCTCGGCGTGTTCATGATGGTCCCCTTGCGTCGCCTGCTGATTGTGAATGAGCATGAAGTCCTTCCTTATCCGGAAGGGACTGCTTGTGCAGAAGTACTTAAATCCGGAGAAACCGGCGGCAGCCATGCCCGCAAGATTTTTTCCGGTTTTCTGGTGGGAGGGATATTCAAGGCGTTGGGAGATGGATTCCATTTATTTAAAACTTCCATCTCCGCGATGATCCCGGGGTATAAAAATGCGGCGATCGGGATGGATGCAATGCCCTCTCTGCTCGGGGTCGGCTATATTATCGGACCGCGCATCTCCGGGCAGATGATCGCCGGCGGATTACTGGCTTCCATCGTGTTTGTTCCGTTGATTTCCTTTTTTGCCAGCGGAAATCCCAGTGTCTTTTATCCTGCCGGCCAGCCGGTCGGAACATTGGATGCAGGCGCGATTGCCGATTATTACATCCGTTACATCGGGGCTGGCGCCGTGGCCATGGGAGGATTGATTACCTTAATCCGCACGCTTCCCATGCTGTTCAGCTCGATCCGTGACACAATTGCCGGTTTGGCCCGACAAAAAGAGAAGGGGTTTAAAATTACGCGGACTGATTTTGATATTCCTATTCCCTATCTGCTGATCGGGGCTGTTCTGTTGATCTTGTTGATCGCCTTTACCCCGGTGGTTCATGTCGGGATCATCGGTGCAATTGCAATTGCCGTTTTTGGCTTTTTGTTTGTGGCTGTGGCTTCGCGCATTGTGGGGATTGTGGGCAGCTCCTCCATGCCTGTTTCCGGGATGACCATTGCCACCCTCCTGATCACAACCCTGATCTTCAAAGCGCTGGGCATGCACGGGATGACGGGGATGGTTGCTTCCCTGACAGTCGCGGCCATTGTCTGTGTATCGCTTGCAGTTGCCGGCGATATTTCCCAAGACCTGAAAACAGGATACCTCGTTGGTGCGACTCCGTGGAAACAACAAGTGGCGATGATGATCGGGGTTGCAGCAAGTGGCCTGCTGATCGGCTGGGTATTATATCTGTTTAACCAGGCTTATGGTATCGGCGGCGATGTGCTTTCCGCTCCCAAAGCAGTTTTGATGAAAATCATTGTTGAAGGATTGATGCAGGGGCATTTGCCTTGGCAGCTGATTATCATGGGTGCGGCTCTCGCCATTTCCATCGAGTTTCTCGGGTTGAACTCTTTGACCGTAGCTGTGGGTTTCTATCTGCCTGTCTCAACGAGTGTGCCGATCATGATCGGCGGCCTGATCCGCTGGGTGACGGATCGCTTTGCCAAAACAGAGGAGGAGAGAAAAGAGCGGGAAGAAACGGGTACTTTGTTTGCCTCCGGTTTGATTGCCGGTGAAGCATTGATCAGTGTCGTAATTGCACTGTTAATCGTGCCGGGACTGATCAATCCGGATGCACCGGCCAAATTTGCCAGCAACTGGCTGCCGCTCATCCTTTTCCTTGGTTTAACAGCGGTGTTGTGGGCGGTGACTGTGAGAAAATCCAAGTCGAATAAGGCGTAGATGGGTATGTTCAAACGTAAAAACAAGGAAAACTTGCTCCAGTTTACTCCTTTTTTAAAACCGGCTTACCTTCTCGAACCAATCCCGGGCGAAGAAGGTCTGATGCAGGTTGTCATTCCGCGGACAAATCCGATTGAACGTTTTTCCGTTCGCTTTTTGAAGCAACCGGCTTTCATCCGCGTGCGTCTGGATGAACTGGGGAGCTTCGTTCTCTCTTTGTGTGATGGGCAAACGACAGTAAGCGAGATGGAAGAGAAAGTGGGGGAGAAGTTTGGAGAAAAGGCAGAGCCGGTTTTACCCAGGCTGGTGAAGTTTTTGGAGATCTTGGAAGCAAACGGTTTGATCGGCTGGAAAAAAGAATGATCATGATCGCTTTGAGGCTGTTGACTCTTCTCCGTCAACAGCCTCTTTGGTAATTTTGCTCTTTCATTTCACCTCAAATATTCTTGATTTATATTATACATAATATTTGACATATAAAAAATATTAACTTATTATTAAATTATTGGAGTCATATTTTGGTGTTTTATCATAAAAAGATTTAAAATTGAAAAAACTTTATTTTCATTCTTAATACAGCCTTGTCTTTGTAAGGCATGACATCATCAGGGTAACCCGGAGAGGTGGAAATTAGTTTGAGAATTTTTATTATTCTGATCGCGATCGCGCTGGTCTTGGGTGGTTGCGACTTCAATGACGAAGCGGGTAAGCCAAACCAAGTGCTCCATGTTGTCAATCATGTGACAAGCGAGCCTGCGAGTTTGGATCCGTTATTGGTGAATGACATTGGATCCGGGGAAGTACTGTATCATGTGATGGAAGGGTTGGTTCGCCTGGACAGGGAAGGAAATCCCCGGCCTGGTATGGCGAAAAGCTGGAAAGCCAGCGCTGACATGAAGAAATTCACATTTGAACTCAGAGCGGCAGAGTGGTCGAATGGTGATCGTGTCACAGCTCATGATTTTGAATACCAGTGGAAGAGAATGTTGAGCCCCGAAAATAAGGGGAAATCCATGTTTTCTTATAAGCTGTATTGCATAAAAAACGGTGAAAAGTTTCAACAAGGTGAAGCTGAAGCTGACGATGTGGGGGTGAAAGCGCTGGATGATGACACATTGGAAGTCACGCTTGAACAACCTGCGCCATACTTTCCCAGTCTTGTTGGAAATTATGCATTCTATCCGGTCGACAAAAAGGTGGTGGAAAACAATCCGGATTGGAGTCGTGAAGCAACCAGCTATGTAGGAAACGGCCCTTTTAAATTAAAAGAGTGGAATCATGACGAAAAAATTGTACTGGAGAAAAATGAGCGATTTTGGAATGCAAAAGAAGTGAAATTGGAAGAGATCGAATTCCCGTTCATTTCCTCGCCGACAACGGCATACCAGATGTTTTTGAGCAAAAAATTGAATTATCTTGGCTCAGGTGCCATACCAACTGATTTGCTCCCCGCATTGACGAAAGAGGGGAAAGTGCAAAACCACCCGATTTTGGGGACCTACGTGTACAAAATGAATGTGGAGCAACCTCCATTTGACAACCAAAAAATCAGGTTGGCCTTTTCCATGGCCATTGACCGTGAACAGCTGTCGGAGAATCTCTTGCAAAGCGGACAACAGGCCGCTGTGAGCTGGGTGCCATGGAAGATGCCGGATCCCGTAGAGAAAAAAGAGTTTTATCAGGTAACGAAACCGGTTTTAACTCCCCGGGCTCAGGCAGAAAAAGCGAAAAAATTATTGGAAGAAGGAATGAGAGAAGAGGGGATCCGTCAATTGCCCGAAATTACTTTGGACTACAGCAATTCCGAAACAAACAAAAAGATTGCCGAAGCGGTTCAGCAGATGTGGAAAAAGACTCTTCAAACAGAGGTGAAGTTAAGGGGTTCGGAATCAAAAGTGTATTTGGCCAAATTGGCTTCCAAAAACTATCAAATAGCGTCAATGGGCTGGGTATCGGATTTTAATGATCCCGTTGTGTTTATCGATTGCTTTGTGACGGATGCAGGTGCAAATGAAACCAATTGGTCCAATAAGGAATATGACCGGTTGGTGGATACCGTCAAGAGCAGTCCGGATCAGCGCATACGCATGCGAGCGATGCACAAGGCGGAGGAAATCCTTATGAATGAAGCGCCAATCATGCCCATTTTTTATTTGACGGAGAGTTCGATGGCAGATAAATCGGTGAAGAATGTTGTCGTGACCATAGGGGGGACGACGGATTACACATACGCCTATATAAAGGAATAAGATTCAAACGATCGGTTTGAAACTTTCCGGCAAGAGGACGCTGAATGAATGAGAGAGTGGGGGATTGGAATGGCGATAAATGCTTGGCTTCCCACGTTAAAACAACTGTCGGAGTTGCCGGGACCGGCGGGGCGTGAAGGCCCTGTCCGCGATTGGTTGCGACAGAGATGGAAAAGGCATGTGGAAGAGTGGGAGGAAGATTCGTTGGGGAATATTTTGTGCAAAGTGGGTGGTCAGGGTCCGAGAGTCTTGATTGCGGCCCATATGGATGAAATCGGGTTCATTGTCCGCTATATTACCGATTCAGGTTTCATTCTGGTTGAATCGGCTCAGGAACCGCGTGATGTTCCGCTGGACAAGCTTTATATGATTGGATGTCGGGCTCAAGTGATCGGGCGCGGCGGGGTGGTTGCGGAAGGGATTTTTGCTGCGCCGGCCGGACATGTTCTGTCACAGTCGTTTGTGAACCGCACTCTCACCTACAAAGATTTTTTTGTTGATATCGGAGCCAATTCCAGGAAAGAAGCGGAGAAAAAAGGTGTCCATATCGGGGCGCGTGTGGTATGGTATCGCCCTTTGCTGCAAATGGGGACAAGAGTGATCGGGAAAGCGATGGATGATCGGGCCTTGCTTGGAGTTATGGATCTTTTGTTGAAGCAGCTGATACAACGCAAAGAATCGCTGGCGTATGAAGTTTGGTTCGGCGCAACCGTTCAGGAAGAAAACAAGGCGCACGGGGCCTATGCGATCGGTCGCAAGCGGGAGTTCGACTTGGCCATTCCTTTGGACGTGGGATTGGTGGGGGATATCCCCAATATCAGTGAAGATGATTATCCCGCCCGTTTGGGAGGCGGTCCCATCCTGGTTCACAGGGATTCAGTTGTCCATTATGATGAAGGGCTTCTGTGGAAAATGGCGGATGTTGCCGAGCAACATCATATTCCCTATCAACATGGTTTGTTCAGCAACTATGGTTCCGACGGCATAGCTTTCGTTGACAGCGGAATTCGCTCCATTCTGGTCACGATTCCCACGCGGTATACACATACGCCGTTTGAAATGATCGAATTGAGCGACATTGGGCATACCGTGGAATTGTTGAGTTGTTTTTTGCAACAAAAACGCTGAAAAATCGCCTGAGCATGGATGAGGGGGAGAGTGCATGATGCTGGCAGGATTGACTTGGGAACAGTTTTTTCAAGAGTATTGGCGCAAGAAACCCCTTTTTATCAAAGGAGGGGCTCTCAAGTTGTTGCAAACGCAATGGCAGGCGGCGGAGTTTGAGGAAATGGCACGTCAGGTGGAGGAGTTGGACCCCCGGCTTGTTAAAAGAAATGCCAATGGCCTCACTTTCGTGCAAAAGGTGAGCATCGTGAATGAACGGTTGAGTGAATTGGCCGTCCGATTTCAAAAGGAGATGTCCTGTCCCAGCATTTGGTTTGACGGAGTGAGGGCGAATCACGGACACAGCATCGGTTGCCATTTTGATGACAGCGATAATTTTGTTTTGCAACAAGAAGGGGTGAAAATTTGGAAACTGCACCCGCCTGACATCATTGCAGACGAAGTGCTTCAAAAAAGAATGCTGAAAAACCCGGATGTGGGGAATATCTTTATGCCGGATGAGTATCTGGAATTTATCCTGGAGCCAGGCGACTTGTTGTACATTCCGATATTCTGGCCGCATTGGGGTGTTTCCGAAGGTCCTTCCCTCAGCCTTTCCCTGGTTTGCAACGCTACGAACGGCTTGCGTGATCTGTTGCCGCTTGTATCCCGACAACTGGCGGAAGACCCGGAATGGTGGAAGCCGCTGCCGATGATGCGGCTGGATGAAGGCGGGCAAGACGATGAATTTGACCGGATGTTGGAACGGTTGCTGGCCCGCATGCAAGAGGATTCGTTTAAAGAGCGGGTAAAATCATTGTGGCGGAAACAGCGTTGCCGCCAAGTTTACGGAGAAGCGCAGGAAGAGACGAACAATCGGGGAAACAGCAGAGGCGGCCAGGAGGAACTGCTGATTGATATGGATCGTGTTCGGGAGATATATGGTCAGCCTGTTTCGTCATTTGACCTGAAACAAGTGGTTTTGCCGGGAGAGCCAACCGCATTCAACGCTTTCAGGGAACTAGTGTTTCGCGTTTATTTGAAACGGTTCTTGCTCGTCTGCTCCAAAGGTTTTCCCATGTTGGAAACAAGAGAATTGAAGGATTCAACTCAGACTTTGTTGACCCTCTTGTTGCAGTTGGATCCCAAACGATTGGCGCAAGCGGCGGTGCGCCCGGAATTAACCTCCTGGATCTGGCGGGCGCACGAGGCGATCAATTTTGGTTATGGCCCGCGAGTGGAGGAAATATTCTCATATTTAGGAACATTCTTTCTTCCGTTTTTTCTGCAATCGGACTTACCTGATTTGGAGGGGGAAAGTCTGGTTCTCAGGCGTTCCACCAAAGACACCATCCAGTTATGGCCCATTGGCAAACAGATACACGCAGCAAAAGGATTTGCGTCCCTTATGAGAGTGAACTTCAAAAATCGGGCCATCCAATTGCAAAATGATCAGGAGACGGTCGAAGTCCCGCTGGAGACATTTTGGAAAGAAGAGGGAGAGATGCGGATCGGTCAGGGGATGGAGATCACTCGCCTGGCCGTGCTCAGGAACACCTCCGCGGTCATTTGTGCGGGGCATGACTGGTATGAGAACTTTTTGCCCGGAGATTCAAAAAAGGATGTAACCGGTCTGCGACAAACATGCAGTAATGAAGAACGGACTGATTTGAATCGATGCCTTGATGAAGGGATCGGGCTGGTTCGTGCTTTTTGGCCGGAGGCTTTTGCCGAGTTGAACGAACAGATTTCATGCATTTTGCCCTTGAAGTCAAAAGGTTATCTTCCATATCAGACAACAATCAAAGCATTTCGTGGCATGATTGCGACAAGCGCACGCCCGTCCTACCTTGCTGCCCAAACGTTGGTTCATGAAACCGGGCACAACAAATTCAATTCCGTTTTGGATCTGTATCATTTGTTTGAAAATGATCCGGGTGTTTTGTTTTATTCACCGTTTGACGATGACCAACGGCCTCTGACATGGATCTTCCATGAAACCTTTGCATTCCTTCAGGATATTCACATTTCCGGGCGGTTGCTGGGGGCCGTGGAGCAGATTGAAGACCTTTCTCTCGAACGCTATTTGCGCAAGACATCAGAGCGGGTGGAGAAGGCGTTGGACATGATCCGGAAGCATGCCCGGCTGACCGCAGAAGGGGAACGGATCGTGGCAGGGTTCGAAGAGGCACTGCAAAAAAGGCCGTGAAATGAACTGTGCGAACAACCTGAAAAACAGACTGACACCTTGCACTTGGTGTCAGTCTGCTACCATCCCGGTTTATGTGGTTTTGTTCACGCCCTTTTCCGACTTGATGCCTGTTCGTTCCAGTAATAGCGTGGTTAGCGCGATCAATTGCAACGCGATCGCACAGGTGATCATCATTTGAAATCCGCTTGCGCTGATTTTCCCGATTTCCGGGCCTTCAACGAGACGGGAGAACAATCCGGCGGCAAATGCACCTGTACCGAACTGGATCATTTGGAAAAAACCGATGAATGCCCCGGTTTGTTCGGGAGGGACGGAGAGGAGGGCAATTTTATTTTGGGAAGGCATGGCAATGGTCCCCCCTATTCCCAATAACAAGTAAATGGCGATGAAAAGCAAAAGGTGATGAAAGTTGCCGCTGAACCAAAAGAAGACGGAACCGCCAAGTGACAGGATCATTCCGACGGCTAAAGTGAAACGCGGGTTTTTGTCGGCAGCACGCCCGGCAATACCGGAAAATGCCAAGCCCATGACGGAATCAATGAGAATGATCAAGCCCACGAGGTCAGGTGGGATGGCATGCACATCCCGCAAATAACTGGGGGCGTACAGAGAGATGGCGTTGCTTACCAGGTACAGGCAAAAGACGCGCAAGCACGCCAGGATAAATGTTTTGTTATGAAAAGCGCCGGGCGGGAAGATGGCCCCCTCTCCGTTGTTGCTTTTTTGGGACACAATGATGCCGATGATGCCCGCAGCCGCAAGGATCGCCCAGACCAGTTTGCTGGCTGTGGACAGATTGTTCATAAAAAGGCATTGAATGCCAATCACGGTCATTAATAAGCCGAATGCGCCGACGAACGGGATTTTGGATTTTTTTTCGGGCGAAAGTCCACGCGGAAGGTGGATCAACGCCATGATTAGCGAGATTATTGACAAACCGAACAGACACCAGAAAATTGAATTCCAATGATAATGCTTGATCAGGAGGCCGCCGATGGCCGGACTGATCAGGGTGGCTGTGGCCAGTGTGCCGGAGAACCAACCAAAAGCCCAACCGATTTTGTTCTCCGGAAAACTTTGACGAATGAAAATGACCTGAACAGGAACAATCATCGAGTCAGCCAGCCCTTGCAAGGACTGAAAGATGAGGAAGAAGTTCCAATCACGGGTCAACCCGCTGCAAAGTGTGGACAGCGCAAATAAAACAATCCCGGTGAAAAACTGGCGGCGGGCACCGAAATGATCGGCTGTTTTTCCGAAAAACGGCAAACCGACGGCGAATAGGGCAAAGAAAAGAATATTCCGCCACTGAAGCGTCTCATACGAGATGTTGAAATCCGACACGATATCGGGAAATGCGATCGTCAACATGGAAGTGCTCATGACACTGGCAAAGACACCCATCGAAATGGTTAGGATCAAAAAGTGGTTTTTGAATGTACTCTTCAAGTTCATACCCTCCCAAATGGCGTCTTCGGTATTTTCATAAAATCATTCAGGGAAAACGGCTTTGCGATCGAAAAAGGGTTCTGGTTTTCGTCCGGGGGATACACGTTTCTGTTGGGCTTTGATCAATATATCATAAGACTATAATTTATAAAATAGTATTATAAATTATTTTTAAAATAAAATTCAGAAAAGAAAATTGAAGAAGAGGGGTTTTGAAAGCATATTTATATCTTTATTGTTTCGCTTGTAGAGAGATGTCTTTAAACAGATTGCTTGATTTTTTGGCAGTATGGGGGCAGCTGTGGTGGATCGCTGTCTATCGAAAAAGGATTTTATATTCAATTAAAATTGGTACAAACGAGAGTGAAATAATATAAATTTAGAAAATAAAAAATATTGACAATTATATGATAATATTATAGATTAATAACAGGAGGTGATCGCCTTGAGCAAGGAAATCAAAAAAGAGCTCAAAAATGAACTCGAACAACTGACTGTTGTTGAGGCGAAGGAGTTGCAAGTGGGCAATGCGTTTCATGCTTTCCGTTTCTCTTCCGCCATTGAGGAACTGGACGTTGTGGAAGCGAATGAATTGAAAGTGGGCAATGCTTTCCATGCTTTCCGTTTCAATGCTTAATTGATAGTGCTTTGAAAGAGGTGTTGCAACCCATCGATCCGGATGATGCAACACTTCTTTCTTTAGTCCATTCAAGATCGGAGGTGAGTATAATGGGTGACGAGATCCTGATCGTTTTTCCCCCCACCACGGAAGCACGGTTATTCCCTTACCTAAGCTTGCCCATGATCACTTCGTATTTGCGGAAACGGGATGTTCCTGTGGTCCAGAAGGATCTGAATATTGAGCTGTGCCATCAACTTTTCTCGGCGGACAAGATCGGACAGTTTATTTCGTTGCTGGAAAAACAGGGGCGAAACGATTTACAACACAGATATCGTCTGGAAATGGCTAAATTTTTGTGGAAAAACCAGCGTGATTTTTTTTCGCAGGTTTTTGATAAACAATACTCCTCATTAAAGGTTGCCCACCGAAATACGAGATTTGTCCGCCAGGGAATTGAAATGTTGCTGGAAAACTCCATTTTGAAAGAGCAAATCACTTCGCTTGATGAGATCGGGAAAAAGGCTCTGGATTACCAGACCCCATCTGAAGAAGACATCGCTGCCCTCACTTTGTATGAATCTTTCATTCCGTTGATCAATCGATTGAATCCCAGGGTTTTTGCTGTCTCCATCGCCTATTACAGCCAGATTCTCCCCTCCTTGCTTTTAGCCAGATGGGTTAAAGATTGCATCCCGGATACGTTTGTGATCTTTGGTGGGCAACAAATCATGCTGAGACATGAAGATATGGCGAATATTCCGGCATTCCGCAGATATGTGGATGGTTTGGGAACAGGTGCGGGAGAGGAAACCATGCTTCGTCTGTGGCAATATTTGACCGGTGGGGGCGGGCAGGAAAAAGTGCCCGATGTGGTTTGGCTGCAAGACTCACCTCCATCTCAACCTTCACCCCGTTCAACCGTGCATATTCAAAATGTGCCTCCCCCTGACTTCAGTGATTTGCCATTTGACAAATATCTGAGTGAGGAAGTGAACCTTTCCCTGATCACCTGCATCGGCTGTTATTGGGGCAGATGCGCTTTCTGTTCCTACGGCAACCGCTCCCGCAAACAGCAAAACTACCAACAGAAAACAGCCAGGCAAATCGCTGACGAGTGTCAATATTTGCTGGACAAACACCAGGTTAAGCGGATCAATTTCATCGATGAAAACACAAATCTCCGTTTAGTGGTTCATGCGATGAGAATATTAAACCAGCGTGGATACCGGATGCAGTTCAGCACCCGGAATCGCATGGAAGAATGTTTGCTTGATCTGTCATTTTGCAAGGAGTTAAAGGAACGCGGTTGCGTATTGATGTCGGTCGGATACGAGACGAATTCGCAACGCCTGCTTGACTTGCTGGATAAAGGGGTGCAGGCTGCCCATTATCAGCAGATCATCGATAATTTGCACCAGGTGAACATTCCGCTGCGACTGTCGGTCATGGGAGGCATTTTGGACGAGACAGAAGAGGAATTGCGAGCATCGGAAGAGTTTTTGATACGCAATGCGCACAAAATCGGTATTGATGTGATGCAAATGTTGGTGGCCGAGCCCAAAACGTATCTCACGGAATCACCGGAAAAATACAACATAAAAATCAAATCGAAAACCAAGCTGCGCGGCAACCAATTGCTGAATTACGGCATGGGGCGGATGGGATACGATTTCGACTATGTGGACGGGGATACTTTTGAACCCAGACTTCAAAATTTCTTGACGATTTTCCGCAATGTCAAACCGCAGAAAAATGATGAATTGCCCCCGGATGCCCGTTTTTCCGGGCAGGATGATGATTGGGATGAAATCGGGATTAAAGAGATCGAGTTGTTGCCGTGGGTTAAGGTGATTCAAGCCCCTCTTCGTTCCGGACAACCTGTGCAAACGTTTATAGTCGACATGTTGTGGCAACGGTTTTTTCGGATTCCTGATCTGCTGCTGGAGTCATCCGGACAGGTTATGCGGACATCAACGGAAAATGCGGAAGGCATGGAATTACTGAAACGTTTGGTCAAGGCGGGTATGGGCAGAGTTATCACTCAAGCATAAGGAGAGATCAGTTGATGAGTCCTGTTGCATCGGTCCGTTTTCCTGAAGTGAATGAAAAACTGGGGTTGGGTTTGGGGATGGATCTGCCCTGGGGAGAAGAAATCGGTTTTCAAAGAGATTCGGGACAAGGGGATTCAATCACCCCGAAAATGAAAAAATTTTTTGACCAGTACCGCGGTCAATTCAACTACATTTTTATCGCTTTCCAGCCGAAAAACCGAAACCGGTTGAACGCGGAGGAATATTTTGAGGCTTATGATTGTCTTTTTGCCGAAGTACCGGAAATCAAGGCGCGAGCTTTCCATCAAACCATTTTGAACATGGGAACGATGGAGAATTACCGCAAGGGGGAAATTATCGAATTTACCAACCGGTTGATTGAGCGCTACGATTTCAAATGGATTGTGGAAGACTTGGGCCTGTGGTCAGTTGAAGGGAAGTCGGTGCCGTTTCCGCTGCCCCCTTTTATGACGATGGAAGGTTTGAAGGCCTGTATTCGGAACATCAGAGAATACCAAGAAAATTTGCTGGCTCCTTTGTCGGTGGAATTTGCGGGATTTACGGAAGGAACCAACTTTTATATTGGCGATATGGACGCATATGACTATTTTCGGATTATAGCGGAAGAGACGAATTCCCCTGTTACGATTGATATCGGGCATATTCTCAGCTACCAGTGGTTGATGGGCCGCACGGGAGAACGGATGTATGAAGAGCTGGACCGTTTGCCTTACGAATACTGCTTTGAGTTCCATCTGTCGGGATGCCAAATCATCAAAGGGAAATTCCGGGACTTGCATCATGGTGTTTTATTGGATGAACAAATTGATCTGCTTGAGTATATGCTTCCGCGTTGCCCCAATCTGAAAGCCATTACGTACGAAGATCCCAAGTATACGGATGAGGGAATTCTCATTCCCAAATCGCAACCCAATTATCAACGCATGAAGGAGGTAGTGGAAAAATGGATGGGGCAATAAAGGGAGAAAGCATCGGTTTGCATCGGGCTTTATATGGTTTGCTTTACCATCGTTCATATCGGCAGGCGTTTTTGGAAGGAAGGTATGACAAGTTGCAGTTGTCCGACGGGGAGTTGCGGCAGCTTGCCACCATCGATCATGAGGAACTGTGTGCGACGGCCAAAAATATCTGCCGAAACCTGCTGTCGGGAAACCTGGAAATCAGCGGTGGCTTAAAGGGTTCTTATCCGGGCGTTTTTCAGGAACTGGAGCGGATGGGTTATGATCGGTATGAGCTGATGTATCAATTTATGGAATCGCCCCATTTTGAGGAATATCGCGAACTCCCGTTTAGCGGTGTGGGTTTATGTGTTGAGGAAGCTTTTTACGGCTTTATGATGGAGCAGGAAGATTTTCTGAGGGAATCACCCAATAACCGGCTTCTTCTTACTCATGAATTTTTAACTGTGATGCTTTCGATTTTGGTTGTCAACAAGCACCCCAATTTCTGCATCAAGACGAACTTGATTCGCAAAAACGATTCATGTTTCTACGCCATTCAATCCTACCCTGATCAAATCGCGTCGGCTTTGGCCAATAGAAAGGTTCACGGAGATTCGCAAGGACGGACTCTCTATTTGTACGCTGCAGCGAAGGATCAATTCATTAAAGGACCGATTAACCCGTTCATCGCCCGGCTTATCGAACTGGGGAGAGCGGAGGAGATCACAAAATGGGCCAATGAATGGATGGAGACTTATCAAATATCAGAAGAAGAACTGAATGATGCGATGGAGAAATTCTTGCGGCTGGGGTTAATTGGATGATGGGGAAACGGACGATTTATACATTTGAGGAGCATGGAGAGGTGTTGGCGCATTGGCATGAAACAGGATATGACAATGAAACGCTCATTTACTTCGATCGCCATCTCGATCTGAAAAAAATAGAAAAGGCACAGATGAGGCGGATTCGGGAACAGGGTTTGAACCGGAAAGATTTGCGGTTATTGAACCGAGATATCCCGTTTCGTGATGACGACTTGTTTGCGTATGGTTTGGATAATTTTCTCTACGCGACCACCGCTTTGAACCTGGTCAAACGGGTCATTTGGGTTTATCCCGAGCCCAAGCCCGTTTCCGTTGCTGCGCTGGGGCATGTGTTGTGGGACTTGTTGTCACTTGTTCCGGGGCACGGAGAAGAAGTGAAAAACACTTTCAAAGTGAATCCGCATTCGGCATCGGCACAAGTGGCGGGGATGCAGGTGGAGATTACCACTTTGCGCCGGATTCACAAGCTTGGGTTGGATCCGGATGCTAAAATCGACATTGATTTGGATTATTTTTATGAAGAGAAGGGACAAATTGTTCACGGTGTAGACGAAGTGGTTGAGACATTAAGAAGAGAGGGGATGGGCAACGGTGAACCGACGATGACATATTCCATTTCCAGTGGTTTTCTGCCTCGTTCCTGCAGATGGTTGGGGGAAGCTGTCGCCAATAAGTGGGGTTGCACGCTCCGTTCGCTTAGCCGACGGCGATCAAGTCAAGGACATGCGGAGCAAAGCATGAGCGTAATCGCTGGCAAACGCTCAGTGGATCGGGCGCTGTTTCAGCGTTTGTGCCAGGACGAATTGCAACCGTTGGAAGGGCCCGGTTGGTCACTTCGGGCGCTTCTGGCGCTGGCCTTATCGGACATCGCAGAAGCTGAAAGGTGTTATCAAAGAGCAGTGGAATTGGGAGATCGCGCCACTTGGGCAGCGTACTCGATTGGGCTGTTCCATATGGGGCGGAAACAGTATGAGCAGGCAATTCAATGGTTCAGCAGGGCGGAAGGCCAATTGGTTGATACGATTCAGGCCCACAGTCTCTCGCTCCGGGCTTTGTGCGAATGTAAGTCGGGCCAGTTTGAGCGGAGTTTACGTACGGTTGAACGCTGCCTGAAAGAATTGCCTTTGCGCCTGGAAGCATACAAGGTTGGAGCTGTGGCCGCGGGCGAACTCGGGATGTTGTCGGAGGCAGAAAAGTTCAGGGAGCTGGAAAAAGAGTTATGCGGCGTGAGGAACCCGGAACATTGAGGGGATCAGCGGCGAACCATTGGCGTTTTTACAGAACGGTTTATTTTGAATCGCAAACGAAGCGCATCACCCGGCTGCAATCAGATCCCCGGCAGGGATATCAAGGGCTGAAATCGTTTGCATGGCTGGAAGAGAAGCTGACCTCGTGTGCAGAGGCTTTGGATGTATCTCTCCGTTCTGTGCGGAAGAGGATTGAATACTATAGAATCACCATCCGGTCACAGCAGAGTTTACTTTGGCATATGGAAAGGCCCCACTTTTCCCCTCGTGAAATTGGCGTGCTCATTCATCTTTTCGTCCGGGGACGATCGGCGTCGATACCGGTGATTTGGCAGTCCACTTGTGTCGAAGAATGGAACCTGAATCTAAACAGAGCGATTCATGAAGATATCCTGCCTGAGATCGAAGCGGCAGTGGTTGGAGAAGCGCTGAAAGAAGCTGTTAAGTTGCCTCTGCTGTTGGACCCGTGGCTGGCCTCACAGTTGATCCATGAGTGCATTGGCCACTCCTCCGAGGCGGATAATTATCTGGATTATATGTTGCCGCATGGATACCGGCTTGGTTACCAATGGACGACATACCCGTTGGATGTGTATGATGATCCCACATTGCCGGGGCATCGTGCTAGTTATGAAATGGACCACGAGGGTGAACGGGCGAGACGTGTCCAGTTGGTTAAGCAAGGCATTTGGAATGATCTGTTGCACAACCGGGAAACGCAGAAGCGATGTCAGGCACCGGGGGCCGGGCATGGAAGGCGCACCCCTGATGGAGAAAAAACATTGCCCAGGATGTCAGTCACGTATGCGGATCAGGGCAATTGGACGTTTAAGCAGTTGGTTGAGGGGATTGAACATGGGATTTATTGTATCGGGACATGGGGAGGAGGTTCGTTGGGCCTGAACTTTATCATCCGCCCTGCCTATGGAAGGATCATTCGCAACGGCCGGTTAACGGATGAGATTGTGCGTCGTTTTGATATTAAAGGAAATAAGATGGACGTTATGATGAAAGTTGAGAAATTGTCCAATGAGTTGAGGTTTTACAATCCTGTCTTCGGATGCGACAAGAACGGTCAAAACAACTTGCCCGTGACACTCGGTTCCCCGCATATTCTCTTGCAACCGTTCACGATCCACCCTGTCAGCTGAAGGATGTCAGCCTGACCCGGTCAGCGGATGCTTGTGCAAACAGGCAAAACCCCTCTTAAGCGAACGTGATCCCGACAATGCTGTGATTTTCGCTTCAGAGGGGTTTTGGTATTGTTGATTTAAATTCACCCTCCTCTGCAATCAAAAAATGATACAATGAAATTAATCCCTGAAAAAAAGGGGAAGATGCCGTGGAAAAAAGGGAAATCGTAGTGGAATTTTGCATCTCCAATTTGGTCAGTGGCTCCTTATCGGCATATTATCAACTGAAAAACCATAAACATCCATACATAAAAGTCAAAGCGGAGCGGTGTTTGGGCTACTGCGGCCGCTGTGGAAGTTCGTTTTTCGCCTTGATCGATTACAAGCCGGTTGAAGCGGACACCCCTGAGGAACTGTATGAAGAGATTGTCCGCGAACTTTCAAATTATCTGGAATAAAGCAGCAATATGGATAAACCGATGAGGATGAGTGCGACCAAAAAAGAGCCCGTCTGCACGGTACGCAGTCCCGCATCGCGCCTGGACATTGCCTTTTCATCCGGTTGCGTTGCGAATTCATGCTCGCGGCCGATACGGTTGAATTTTTTGAAAGCCTTGGCAAAGTTATGAAAAAAACCGCCACGGATTACAAAAATAGATGCGGAAATAGTGAGAAACAATAGTCCGAATAGAAATAAATGGTTACTCCATGCCAGCTTGTTTTTCGGGGCAATGACCAGGGTGATGATGAAAAAGATGGCCATAACCGCTGTCATGTAGCGGACGATGGCTTTTTTTTGTGTCATTTTTGCTCCTCCATCTGTCGGATCTTTTTGTATATTATGTGAAACGTTAATGCTTTTATTTCTATTATTAAGTTATTGTCTTTTCTATTACAACTAATTAATTTATAATGTGAAAGTCAATAATACGATAGCGAGGCGATAAGGGAATTATCTGAAAAGTACTGAATTAACTGTAAAGGAGGGTTTAATTTGATCAGTAAGAAATGGAAAAGCATTGTTGGAGTTGCCGCCTCGATCAGTTTAGCGCTAACCGGTTGCTCTTTTCAACAAAACGGAGCTTCCGGCAGTGAACAATTGAGCAAGGATCAGATACTCCGCATTGCTGATACCGGTGATATTCCCATCCTGGACAGTGCGCGGGCTACTGACGTTTCGTCGATGAACATCCTCAATAACATTCAGGAAGGGCTGATGCGCGAGGGTCAGGACAATCAGCCTGAAAATGGAATTGCCACGAATTATGAAGTGAGCCCCGATAAAAAAACCTATACTTTCCATCTTCGGGACGATGCGAACTGGAGTGACGGTCAGCCGGTGACAGCGGATGATTTCCGATATGCCTGGCTTCGCGCACTTGACCCGAAAACAGCTTCCCAATATGCGTATGCCCTCTACCCCATCAAAAACGCTCAAAAATATAATGAGGGGAAAGCAAGCGCTTCGCAAGTAGGGATCAAAGTTTTGGACAAACATACGCTTGAGGTCACGCTGGAAAAGCCGATGCTCAATTTTATCAGCATGATCACAATGACGGTATACCTGCCGCAGCGTCAGGATATTGTGGAAAAATACGGATCGGAATACGGGACCGAAGTGGACAAGATGGTATTTGACGGCCCGTTTGTTGTGGAGAGTTGGACTCCGCAGAAATTGGTCTTGCAGAGAAATGACAATTATTGGGACAGCAACAGCGTCAGCCTGAAAACGGTGGAAATCAACATCATTAAGGATTTGGCCACCGGAATCAACATGTACAACGCCGGACAGCTTGACATTGTACCGCTCAATGACGCATTTGTCGATGCCTATAAACAAACGCCGGATTTTGTCAGTGTCAAACAGGCAGGCGTTTACTATATTCTATTAAACCAAAAAAATCCATTTTTCAAAAATGACAAAATACGGAAAGCGATCACCCTGGCGCTTGACCGCGACCAGATTGCCAACCGTATTCTCAAAGACGGATCGAGCCCGGCCGGTTCACTGGTTCCGCCTTCGATGAAAGGCGAGGCGAACAAATCTTTCCGCGCCGGCGGCGAAGTAGTGGGAACCAATGTGGCACAAGCGCAAAAACTGTTTAAAGAAGGTTTGCAAGAATTGGGGCTCAGCCAGCCGCCAAGAAATATTGTGATGATTGGATATGATACGACGGCCAGACGGAATGTGGCGGTCAATATCAAAGAACAGCTGCGGCAAACACTGGGCTGGGATATCAATTTGGATTCCCCGACATGGAAAGTGCACCTGCAACGGGCGGAGACGGGCAATTATGATATGATGATGCTCGGTTGGAGTGCGGATTATGATGATCCCATGCAATTCTTTGAGATTTTCGAAAGCAACAACCCGATGAACTACTCCCATTTCTCCAACGCCCAATATGATCAATTGGTGGAAAAGGCGAAGCAGGAAACGGATGAACACCAAGAGTATCAGGATCTGAGCCAGGCGGAGAAGATCCTGGTCGGGACTGACGGGGAAGGACAGGCCGCTTTCATTCCCCTCTTCTACGGTGGCAAATCCTATATTCAGAAACCGTATGTGAAAGATGTTTACCGTCATCCGTTTGGCGCCGAATACAGCCTGAAGTGGGGTTATATTACCAACAAAAAATAGTAAAACACAAATGGGGACCTGGTCAGGTCTCCATTTTTTATTAGCAGAGTTTCATGTCAATTATCAAAACATAACCCTTTACAAATCGTTGAATTATGGGTTAAATATAAATATGCGGCTAAAATTTGATAAGTATTGAAGAGTAAATTGTCTGAAATGAGGCAATTACGTTGCGATAAACAGAAGAGGAGCGGAGGAGAGCATGGAAGAGCTTGATAAGCGGAATGTTGAAGCCGAATTGTTTATAAGATTTAGATCATACTTCCTAAAGATGGGTTTACGACCATTTTTTGGTCTAAACTATAAATTATTTTAACTTTGAAAAAAGGGGGCAATCGGATGAACAAGAGGTTCAAACTATCCTCCTTGTTCGCACTCCTCCTCGTAACCGCATTGGCCTTATCTGGTTGTAATACATTCAGCGGTACGAGCGGCGGCGGAGGCAAACAAGTGCTCAATCTCGTTGAATTGCAAGAACCGCCCAATCTGGATAGCGCGAAGTCCACGGACACAGTTTCAGCTACATTGCTGAACAATATCATGGAGGGTCTTTATCGCGTCGGTAAAGACGGAAACCCGGTGCTTGGCATTGCCGCGGCCGCCCCGCAGGTAAGCCCGGACAAAAAAACGTATACCTTTAAACTCCGCGATGCAAAATGGAGTGACGGCAAACCGGTAACGGCCCACGACTTCGAGTACGCTTGGAAGCGGGCGCTTGACCCGAAAACGGCATCAGAGTATGCCTACATCCTCTATCCTGTGAAAAACGCTGAAGCGTTTAACATGGGCAAAGCAAAAGCTGACGATGTCGGGGTGAAAGCACTTGACGACAAAACGCTGCAAGTGACGTTGGAACAGCCGATCCCGTACTTCCTGGATCTGTTGACCTTCCCGACCTATTTGCCGCAGCGCCAGGACATTGTGGAAAAATTCGGGGAAAAATACGCGCTCGAAGCGAAAAATATGGTTTACGATGGTCCGTTTGTCCTGACTTCCTGGGTGCACAACCAAAGCTTCAGTGTGAAAAAGAACGACAATTATTGGGATAAAAATACGGTCAAACTGCAACAGGTAAATTGGCAGATTGTCAAGGACGGCGGAACCCAGATCAACTTGTACAACACGGGTAAACTGGATTTCACCTATCTGCCGACTGAATTTACCGCCAAGTACAAAAACAACAAAGATGTTTTCAACATCAAGGAATCTTCATCCTGGTATCTGGAAATGAACCAAACCGAAAAGCTGTTCCAAAACCCGAAAATCCGGGAAGCGATCGGCTTGGCCATTGATAAGAAAACGCTGACTGACAAAGTGGAGCAAAACGGTTCGATTCCGGCCGGCGGCATTGTTCCTCCATCCATCAAAGCCAGCGGTTTCGATGATAAGAAAAAATATCGTGAAGTCAATCAGGACAAAGTGCAGTATGATCCGGCAAAAGCGAAACAGCTCTGGCAAGAAGGTCTGAAAGAATTGGGCATGACTCAGGATCAAGTGCCACCGATTCACATTTTGGGTGACGATACGACCGGGGCGAAAAAAGACTTGGCCTATCTCCAAGACCAACTGCAGCGCAACCTGGGCGCCAAAATCGTCATCGACTCGGTACCCTTCAAAGAACGCTTGGAGAGAGGAAAACATCAGCAATTCGATCTCCTTTATTCCGGTTGGAACGCAGACTATAACGATCCGATGACCTTCTTGGATCTTTTCACGTCGGATAACAGCTTTAACCGCGGAAAATGGAGCAATAAAGAATTTGACGAATTAATCGCAAAATCGAAGCAAAATCCGGATTTTAAACAACGTTTCAATGATTTGACCAAAGCAGAACAAATCTTGATCAATGACCACGGTATTGTACCGCTTTACTACAGAACCCGACTGGGTCTGAAACAACCGAAAATCAAAGACTGGTACTGGAATTCAATCGGATTTGAATACAGCCTCAAGTGGACTTACATCGAAGAATAAGCCGTGTGTATTTGATGAAGGTATGTGTCGGTTGCGACATATACCTTCATCCTTGCTTTTTTCCGTCATTAAGAAAGGAGTGAATCAAGGTGCTGAAATATACGCTAAGCCGGCTGGGCTATATGGTGGTTACCTTATGGGTAATCGTAACAATAACCTTTTTTCTCATGCATTTATTGCCCGGTACCCCGCTGAAAAATGAAGAGAAGCTCCCGCCGGAGATCAGAGAACAAATTATCGCTTCCTATGGCTTGGATAAACCGCTGATGGTCCAGTACGGACTGTTTTTGGAAAAGTTGGTTCAGGGTGATTTGGGCAATTCCATGAATCTGGACGGCCGTTCGGTAACAGATTTGATCTTGCAAGGCTTCCCGGCCTCGGCCTTGATCGGGATTCAAGGCGTTATTTTTGGGGTGATCATCGGGTTGGCACTCGGGATTATTGCCGCCCTGAGGCGTGGAACCTGGGTGGATAACCTTTCAACCGTCATCGCCATCGCCGGTGTTTCGGTTCCCAGCTTTGTCGCCGCCGGATTGCTCTCTTTTTGGGTTGGCGTGAAATGGGGCATTTTGCCGGTGGCCGGATGGGAGTCCTGGGAGTATTCCATTTTGCCATCATTAGCTCTTTCCTTCTTTGTCATTTCACAGATGGCTCGTTATGTTCGTTCGGAAATGGTCGAAGTGTTGGATCAAGATTATATGAAAACGGCCAAGGCGAAAGGATTGAAGCGCTCAGCGATCGTTGTCCGCCATGCCATGCGAAATGCGCTGATTCCGGCGATTACGGTACTGGGGCCGCTGACCATTAACATCATTACCGGGTCGGTTGTGGTCGAACAGATCTTCAACATCCCGGGGGATGGGAAATATTTTGTGGATTCGATTACCACTAACGACTACACGATGATTATGGGGATCACGATTTTCTATGCAATCCTGTTTATTGTCGCCATCTTCCTGGTTGACTTGCTTTACGGAGTGATTGACCCGAGAATTCGCATTGCCAGTGCAAAGGAGTGAGACACAGATGAGCGCAAACGCAGCAAAAGAATTGTCGCCGGAGCTGTTTGAGCCGGTAGCCAGTGAAGCTGGGGCGGAGGAGCGAATCCTGCGGGAGCGGATGGGCTTCTGGAAAGATGCGTGGCGTCGCTTTCGCACCAATCCGGGAGCGATGGCCGGCCTGATTGTTCTAGCACTCATTGTTTTTTTTGCTATTTTTGGCCCGATGATGAATAAGTATGACGACCATACAAATAATTTGACGATCTCCAATCAGGAGCATATAGGTGACCATTATTTCGGTACGGACAACTTGGGCCGGGACCTGTGGCAGCGTACTTGGCACGGGGCGCAAGTCTCCCTGCTCATCGCACTGTTGGCTGCCTTGATTGACTTGTGCATCGGGGTGACGATCGGCAGTATCTCCGGTTATTTCGGGGGCAGGGTCGATGATATTTTGCAACGGATTATTGAGATCTTGTATTCCATTCCCAACCTGATTGTCGTTACCTTGATGTTGTTGGTTTTCGATCCGGGAATAGTACCGATTGCGGTGGCGCTGTCGATCACCGGGTGGGTTCCGATGGCCCGTGTGGTGCGCGCACAGATCATGAAGCTGAAGTCACAGGAGTATGTGTTGGCAGCCCGCACACTGGGAGCCGGACATCGCCGCATACTGTTCAAGCACCTGATTCCCAATGTGATGGGGCCGATTATCGTGGCAGTAACATTTGCCATTCCGTCGGCGATCTTCTTTGAAGCGTTCTTGAGCATGATCGGCCTGGGAATTCGTCCGCCGCAAGCCAGTCTGGGATCGCTGGTGTTTGATGGTTATAACTATCTGCAGATTTACCCATACCAATTGTTTTATCCGGCCGCGATTCTCTGTTTGATCATGCTGGCCTTCAACCTGGTCGGAGATGGTCTGAGAGATGCACTTGATCCGCGGATGCGCAAATAGGGGGTGAATGAGGATGAGCAAATTGTTGGAAGTGCGTGATCTGCACGTTTCCTTTAAGACGTATAACGGCGAAGTAAAAGCGGTGCGCGGTGTCACTTTTGATCTTGAGAAGGGGGAAACATTGGCCATCGTCGGGGAGTCCGGTTGCGGCAAAAGCGTAACCTCGCAGACGATTATGCGCCTGATTCCCAATCCGCCGGGCTTTATCAAAGAAGGGGAAATTTTGTTTGAAGGAGACGATTTGGCCAAGGCGACAGAAAAACAGATGGAAAAAATTCGCGGGAAAGAGATCGCGATGATTTTTCAGGACCCGATGACTTCGCTCAATCCGACCATGACGGTAGGGGCACAAATCATCGAAGGACTGGTCAGACACCAAAAAATGAGCAAAGCCGAAGCAAGGAACAAAGCGATTGAAATGTTGCGCCTTGTCGGCATTCCCAGCCCGGAATCAAGGCTTGCGCAATATCCTCACCAGTTTTCCGGAGGGATGAGGCAGCGGGCGATGATCGCGATCGCGCTGGCCTGTCAGCCGAAAATTTTGATCGCTGACGAACCGACGACGGCGCTCGATGTGACCATCCAAGCGCAAATTATTGACTTGATGAAAGAGTTGCAGAAAAAGACGGGAACTGCGATTATTTTGATCACACACGATTTGGGTGTCGTGGCCGATATCGCTGACCGGGTTGTCGTCATGTATGCGGGCATTGTGATTGAAACAGGAAAACTGGACGAAATTTTTTATAACCCGCGCCATCCGTATACATGGGGATTGTTGGGTTCGATGCCACGTCTCGATTTGAGAAGCGACCAGGAGCTGCTCCCGATTCCGGGATCGCCCCCTGACTTGATTTCACCCCCGAAGGGATGCCCGTTTGCGGCTCGCTGCAAATATGCCATGAAAATTTGTAAGGAACAAATGCCGGAGCGGACCGATATTTCTTCGACGCATCAAGTTGCCTGCTGGCTTGAGCACCCGATGGCGCCGGATGTGAAGCCGCCTGTGGCAGCAGTAGGGGGGACGAAAGATGAGTAAAACCGAAACACAGGACAAAGAAGTGATCCTCTCCGTCAAAAACCTGAAAAAACACTTTGTTGTCGGCGGAGGACAAGTTGTTCAAGCGGTTGACGGAGTTACCTTTGATGTTTACCGTGGCGAAACGCTCGGTCTGGTAGGGGAATCGGGTTGCGGCAAATCAACCATCGGGCGCACGTTGATCCGGTTGTACGGTGTGACTGACGGTTCAGTCGAGTTTAAAGGAAAAAATGTTCATGAGTTAAAAGGTCAGGAGTTAAGAGCATTTAACCGCCAGATGCAGATGATTTTCCAGGATCCCTATGCCTCCCTCAATCCGCGCATGACGGTGATGGATATCATCGCGGAAGGAATTGACATTCACGGGTTGGCCAGTGGAGAGGAGCGCCGCAAACGCGTGATCGAACTGCTCAAAGTGGTCGGGCTGAACGAAGAACATGCCGATCGCTTTCCTCACGAGTTCAGTGGAGGGCAGCGGCAACGGATTGGCATCGCCCGCGCGCTGGCAGTGGAACCGGAGTTTATCATAGCCGATGAACCGATTTCCGCTCTGGACGTCTCCATTCAGGCACAAGTAGTGAACTTGATGAAAAAATTGCAAAAAGAACAAGGACTGACCTACTTGTTTATTGCCCATGATTTATCCATGGTGAAATATATTTCCGACCGGGTAGGCGTGATGTATCTCGGAAATCTGGTGGAATTGGCGGGCAGTGACGAACTGTATGAGAATCCGCTTCATCCCTACACCGAAGCACTTCTTTCCGCCGTGCCGATTCCCGATCCGAAAACGGCGAAAACGCGGGAACGCATCATTCTTGAAGGAGATGTCCCAAGCCCGATCAATCCGCCAAGCGGTTGCCGTTTCCGCACCCGTTGCCCCAAAGCGATGGAGATTTGTGCGAAAGAGATCCCGCAGTGGAAAGAAGCACAGCCCAACCACTTTGTGGCATGCCATCTTTATAACGAATAATCATCTGAGAAGGGATCATTCTCTGCGCGATGTCGAAAGGGAATTATCCCTTCTCTTATAAAATTCCTCAAAAAGGGGGACGCAGGATGCAGGCTTTTATTTGCAACACTTGCGGGACTCAATATCCGCCAACAACTGAACCGCCCGCAAGATGTGCAATCTGTGACGAGGAGCGCCAATATGTCCATCCTGACGGGCAAACCTGGACCACTTTGGAGATGATGCGAAAAAGCGGACGATATCACAACGAGATCATCCACGATGAAGAAGGTTTGTACAGCATTACGACCAACCCCCGATTTGCCATCGGGCAAACGACCTATCTCGTGCAAAATCAAGGTTTTAATGTTCTCTGGGATTGCATTGCTTACCTGGATGAAAAAACGGTGGCAGAAGTGAAGAAATTGGGTGGCGTTCAGGCGATTGCCCTGTCTCATCCCCATTACTATTCGACAATGGTGGAGTGGGCTGAAACGTTCGACGCTCCGATCTATATCCATACAGATGATAAAGAATGGGTGATGCGCCCCAGCGATTATATCCAATTCTGGACAGGGGAATCTTTGCAGCTGTCAGAAGGGATGACTCTTCATCGTCTTGGCGGGCATTTCAAGGGAGGCGCTGTTCTTCATTGGGAGACTGGCAATGCCGGAAAAGGAATCCTGCTTACCGGGGACATAATTACAGTGGTTGCCGACCGCCAATGGGTCAGCTTTATGTACAGCTTCCCCAATCTGATCCCCCTTCCGGCCCGAAAAGTGGCAGAGATAGCGGAGAAAGTGGCCGGTCTGAAGTTTGACCGTATATACAATGCGTTCCATCGCGTTGTTCTCCGGAACGCCAATCAATCCGTGCAAAAATCGGCGGAAAGATACATCGCAGCGCTGGAAGGAAGATTGTTTTCAACTTGATGAGATAAAAAACATCCCATCCGGGCCGGGAATTATCCGGCGGATGGGATGTTTGTATGTACAGGGGATTCTTCCCGGGCTTGGCCCGTAATTTTCAGATAGAAATGGGCTTTTGCCGCATTGTAATAAGGAATCAGCCAAAAAAAGCCGATAAAACCAAAGGGGACAATACTGCATAAAAGAAACCATCCCAGGAAAGTGAGTTGCAGCACAAATAATTTTGCTTTGTGCCCGTCCATGATTTCCCGGCTTTTGGTAATTGCTTCATTTACCGTATATTCCGGATGATCCAGCAAGATGAAATAGGTCATGGAGTAGGAATAGCTCTTGATGATCCCTGGAATAACGAAAAGTAATGTCCATAAAAAAGTATAGATGGCAGTGAGCAGGCTTGCGCCAACACTTTTCAGATAAAGGCCGCTTTTAAATTGCGAAAACAGATCGCCCAATTCGGCGTGTTGGCCGCGAACCTTTTTTAATATGAATAAGGTATAGCCGATCGTGATGGTGCCGGACATAAAAATACCCCAGAAAGGGATATAACTGAGAGGTCCGACCAAAATCAGAAACAGAAGGGTCACTCCTGCAGCAGAGCCCCAGGTTCCGCGCAAGGACTCGCGGGCGTATCGCCGAAGAGCAGCGTAATTCAAAAACATCACTTCCTTTATGTCGATTTATATTCAACATTATAAAGATAAGTCTATTAAATTGAAACATTTATATTTGGAATTTTTATTAACAATTTTTAACCAATAAAAAATCCCTCTTCCATCTTCGGAAAAGGGATGATCAGGATTAAAGCACCTGTTCCACTTCACGGACCTCCGGAATTTCTTCCATCAAGGCCCGTTCAATGCCGGCTTTCAATGTGATCGTCGAACTGGGGCAACTTCCGCATGCACCGAGCAGGCGGACACGAACGATGCCGTCTTCGACTTCAACCAATTCCACATCGCCGCCGTCACGTTGAATGTAAGGACGCAATTTATCTAATACTTCTTGTACGCGTTCTTGTACAGACATGCTGAGAACCCCTTTCTTTTTACAGGGTAGAAATCCTTATCAAAAGGAAGTAAAAGCAGGAAGTCAAGTTCATTGTAGGTTTTTTTATCGAAAAAATCAATGGTTATTTCCCGGAGAGCGGGTTGCCAGCGATTTTACCTTTAATTTGGAAACAAAAATTGCTAAGATGAATTTGGTGCTTTTCTTCAGCCTGTTTGACTATCTTGTCAAAGGAGAATAAGCGATGAAAAATAGATACGAAGATGTTAAGGAATTGATTGGGAACACCCCGTTGGTGCGAATTCAGCGCATGGGCATTCCGGAACAGGTAGAGCTGTATGCGAAATTAGAATACTTTAATCCCGGCGGAAGCGTGAAGGACCGTTTGGGAATCGCTTTGATTGAGGAAGGGGTGCGCACCGGGAAATTGAAACCGGGCGGAACCATCATTGAGCCGACAGCAGGCAATACGGGAATCGGCTTGGCCATGGCTGCTGTCGGAACGGAATACAAAACGATTTTTGTTGTTCCGGAGAAGTTTTCTGAAGAAAAGCAGGAATTGATGCGCGCTTTGGGAGCAAAGGTAATCAATACGCCGACGGAAGAAGGAATGAAAGGCGCGATCAAAAAGGCGCTGGAATTGGAACAAGAAATTCCGGGAGCATGGTGCCCCCAACAATTCAGCAATCCGGCCAATCCCCGGGCCCATTACCAAAGCACGGGACCGGAAATTTGGGAACAGACGGACGGGAAGATTGACATCTTTATTGCCGGTGCGGGTTCAGCCGGAACATTTATGGGGGCGGCACGTTATCTCAAAGAGAAAAACCCGCAGTTGAGAGCGGTCATTGTCGAACCGGAAGGATCAATTATCGCAGGAGGAGAGCCGGGTCCGCATAAAACCGAAGGAATCGGCATGGAGCTTTTTCCCGAGTATTTCGATCGACAATTAATAGATGAGGTGTATACTGTAAAAGATGAAGATGCGTTTGCGCTGGTGAAAGAATTGGCGCGAAAGGAAGGCTTGCTTGTCGGAAGTTCGTCCGGCGCTGCCTGCTATGCTGCGCTCAAAGAGGCGGAAAAAGCGGAACCGGGAACCAGAATCGCGGTCATTTTCCCCGACAGCAGTGAACGCTATCTGAGCAAAAAAATTTACCAAGGCGGTGTATGATACAATGAAAATCGATACCAAACTGATTCACGGGGGCACTTTTGGCGATCCGCATACAGGTGCCGTCAGTGTTCCGATCTACCAAGTTTCCACTTATAAACAAAAACGCGTGGGTGAACACGCGGGCTACGAATACTCCCGGACGGGCAATCCAACCCGGGCCGCGCTTGAACAATTGATGGCCGAACTGGAAAACGGTGCGCGCGGATTGGCGTTTTCATCGGGAATGGCGGCTATTTCCACTGTTCTTTCCCTCTTTCATCAAGGAGATCACCTCGTCGTCGGAGATGATGTTTACGGTGGAACGTTCCGCGTTTTGACCCGCGTCTTTAACCGGATGGGGCTGGAAGCCACCTTTGTTGACACCAGCAATTTGGAAGCGATTGAAGCGGCGATCCGTCCGGAAACAAAAGCAGTCTATATGGAAACCCCGAGCAATCCGCTGCTCAAAGTAAGCGACATTACCGCGATCTCCGGCATTTGCCGGCAAAATGGGCTCCTTTTGATTGTGGATAACACCTTTTTAACCCCTTATTGGCAAAATCCGCTTGAATTGGGAGCCGATATCGTTGTGCACAGCGCGACCAAATATCTCGGCGGTCACAGCGATGTTGTGGCGGGCATCGCTGTCACCAAAGAGGAGAGCCTTGGCGAGGAGATCCATTTTCTGCAAAACTCGATCGGCGGGGTTTTGGGTCCGCAAGATTCCTGGCTGTTGATCCGGGGAATCCGCACACTGGGGCTGCGCATGAAACAGCATGAGGCGAATGCCCGCAGGATTGCGGAATGGCTGGCTGATCATGAGCGTGTGAAGAAAGTGTATTATCCCGGGCTTGCCACCCATCCCGGCCATGAGATTGCCGCTAAACAGGCCAGAGGATTTGGCGGAATGATTTCGTTTGACGTGGGCAGTGCTGAACTGGCAGAGCAAGTGTTGGAGAGAACCAAACTCTTCACCCTCGCAGAAAGTTTGGGAGCCGTGGAAAGTTTGATTTCGGTTCCCGCCCGCATGACCCACGCTTCTATTCCGGTTGAGAAAAGAGAGAGGCTGGGAATTACGGATGGGTTGATCCGCATTTCCGTCGGGGTGGAAGATATAGAGGACCTGCTGACCGACCTGGATCAAGCTTTAAGCTGATGTCAGGAGGGGAAGAAACATGAAACCGATCGAAGTGCTTGTTTACGGTGCGAAGGAGTTGTGCGCAAGCTGTGTCAATCTCCCGTCTTCCCGCGAAACGGCCACCTGGCTGCGGGCGGCACTGGGACGCAAGTACGGTGAGCAAGTGAGTGTCCGCTATATCGACATCTTTAACCCGCAAACCGAAGAAGAAGCAGCATTTTCCCGCAAAGTGATCGATGAGGATCTGTGGTATCCGGTGGTCGTGATCGCTGAACAGATAGTGGCTGAAGGAAATCCCAAACTGAAAGAGATTGTCCGCATCATCGAAGAGCGGGGTGCGGTGCAGATCGGATCATAAATGATAAAAGGCTTCCGCATTATGCCGGAGCCTTTTTGTTTTTTTGAAGAAAAAAAGAACCTCTTTTTTTGCGATTGGGCAAAATAAAAGAGTCGATGTATAATGGCTATGTAGATCAGTTAGGCCAATAATGGAGTGAAGATAGATGTTCCCGTTGGTGGAATTTTGTCTTAACAATTTGACGGATGATGTTTTGGAAATTAAAAAGAAACTGGAAGCCGATCCGGAAATTGATGTGCTTGAATACGGTTGCCTCGGCAACTGCGGAATTTGTGCAAGCGGACCTTATGCCTTGGTCAACGGGGAACTGATTACCGGGGATACGGCTGAGGAATTGCTGAAAAACATTTACAAGGCAATTGAGGAAACGGAAGTTCGCTTTTAACATCAATTATAAATGAAGAAAGCATCCGGGATTGAGCCGGATGCTTTTTTTGCCTGCAAAAGTCCCCAAAACAGGAGATCAGCCGGTGCATTGCTTTCTTACTCATAGATTTTAATTGGGTTATAGAAAGTATCCCGTTCCACAGGCGTGCGGTTCGCCCCTTTGATCAGCCAGATGAGTTCGTCTTTGGTAAGAGCCTGCTGGGTTAATGCTCCGGCTGCGTGACTGATTCGCTCTTCTACAAGGGTGCCGTGCAGGTCGGATGCCCCGAACTGGGTGGCAAGCTGCGCCAGTTGGGTGCCGATATTGATAAAATATGCCTTGATGTGCGGGAAGTTATCCATCATCAACCGGCTGACGGCAATGGTGCGCATATCATCCATCGCGGACGTGCGCCGTTTGATCGATGCGTTTACATTGCGCGGCTGCATGGCCAACGGAATAAAGACCAAAAATCCATTCGTCTCATCCTGCAATTCACGCAGGCGAATCATATGAATCAGGCGCTCTTCCAGGGTCTCGATCGAGCCGTAGAGCATCGTGCAGTGCGTTTTTAGCCCCAGCTGGTGGGCGATGCGATGAACTTCCAGATATTGATCTGTGCTCGCTTTATCCGGGCTCATTTTCAGCCGGTAACGTTCGGTCAGAATCTCGGCGCCGCCACCCGTGAGAGATTCCACACCGGCAGCCATCAACTCTTTCAAAACCTCTTCAATGGAGAGGCCGGAGAGGCGGGAAAAAAATTCGATTTCCGCAGCGGTATAAGCTTTGATCGTAATATGGGGGTAATGTTTCTTTAAGATGGATACCGTATTCAGATAGTAATCAAAAGGAACGGTGTGGTTATGACCACCCACGATGTGAAACTCGCGCATTCCCTCACTGTAGCGCTTTTCTACATACTCCAGGAGCTCTTCCGGCGACATGGTGTAAGCTCCTTCTTCGTCCGGGTCGCGACGGAACGCACAAAAGGCGCACTTGGCTTCACATACGTTTGTCGGATTGATGTACAGATTTTGGATAAAATAAACGCGATCCCCGTTTTTTCGCTGGTTGACAAGATTGGCCAGCTGGGCGACAGTCAGCAAATCCGGTGTATTGTACAGGGTTAAACCGTCTTCCAGCGTAAGGCGCTCCCCGTTTTGAACCTTTTCCACGATCGGTTCCAGAGCGTGGTCAGTGATGGTGGAAAGTAACATCATAAGTTCCTCCTCTCCACGATGTGGAGATTTTTATGTTTTGGGCCGGTTTTGCCCAGGTATCATTCAAGCGATTTAGCTTTGGTTTGTGCTTATTGAGAAAAATTCGATACTCTAAATAAAAGTTGCCATGATCTATTTCATCATATCACAAAACGAAGTTAATAGAAAACGGCACGAGAGCTCTGTCGAATCCAACACCTGCCGGGGTGCCACCTTTTTCTGTCAAGCTTCGGGGATGGGCGACGGCGTTTTGCTCTCCGGATTTGCCGGATTTCAACGTATAAAGGAGATTGATGGGAAAACGCATCCCATCATTTTACAAAAATAATTTTGGTTTTCGTAAATTGTCAAGAGCTTGGAAGACAGGTTGTCTAAAAAATAGGTTTACTTGAAAAATTTGTAAAAATACCATCTTTCATTTTCACCTTTGTCATTGTATACTGAAAATAGTAAGCAAATTCGAACAAATGTGCTTAACTTTAGAGAAAAACAAACCAAGGGTCAAGTTTTGAGGAAAGGGAGGAGTTGTGGATGAACTGGTTTCGTTCGTTGGAGGACAAGATCGAGGCGGTTCGGAAGCGGATGGAGGAAACTGCACTTCGCTTGGGGATCAGTCATCCGAAGGTCTATCAGCTGAGTCGTGAATTGGATCTGCTGCACAACCAATGGGAACAGGAAAATGCCAGGTCGGAGAAGAATAAGAGCAATGTTTATCCCTTGCGCACCCACACACGGCCGGATGAATCGGGCAAAAACCTCAATATGTTTAAAGCGATCTGAATGTTCGCCGCGTTTGCTCGGTTGTATCGGCAACGGATTCCCTTGTATACTAAGAATGAAGGAGGGGATCGCCGATGATCACATTGACGAAGCAAGCAGCGTTAAAGGTAAGGGAAATGCTTGCGGAGCAGGAAAATCCGGAGAAACTGTATCTTCGTGTCGGTGTACAGCATGGAGGGTGCAGCGGTTTTTCATACAGCATGGGTTTTGATGAAGATAAGCATGTAAATGATGTCGAATTGGAATTTGATGGTGTGCGCACCTTGATTGATAAAGAGAATGAACCCTACCTCAAAGGAACGATCATTGACTACAAAGAGTCACTGATGGGCGGTGGTTTCAGCATTGAAAATCCCAATGCTGTCGCTACTTGCGGCTGTGGATCTTCTTTCCGGACGGCAACTGATGCCGGAAAACCAAGTGATTGCTGATTGCATGGGCCAACACCCGTCTCACGTTTACAAAGAGGCGGGTTTTTTATTTAAATTTCTATTTCCGAAACCATCTCGACATCGGAAAAACCGCAGGCGGGACAGAACAGATGGTGGGGACAGCGATGGGTGGCGACATCGATCCATCCGTCGGTCATCTTCAAGTCATCAATGGGACGGTACGGGCTGTAATCGCCCAGCAGGTCGCTGAAGCGCCCGTAATCCATCAAGGGAGTCGTGCATTTGGGGCATAAAATGGACAGTGCCGAAAAACCGTTGCAAACGGGGCAGGCATAAGAAATTTTCCGCATGACTTCTCTTCAACCTCCTGTGTTTAACCTGCCACTGCTCCGGTGTTTTCATGCAGCGATGAAATGCACAACCAAATTAAAAGGTCCCCGGCCTAAGCGGATGGGGACTCTTTTCATTGTTACAGTTTGAGATTGGAACTGTGTCCGGGTTGAAGGCGGGCATCCGGGTCAATATATTGTTTTGCGTTATTTACCGCAGTGGGGGCTTCGCCGAAACCGACGGCGATCAATTTGACTTTCCCCGGATAAGTGGCAATGTCGCCGGCTGCGTAAATGCCGGGGATGTTGGTTTCCATCCGGGAATTTACCTTAATGGCTCCTTTTTCAATCTCCAACCCCCATTCGACAATCGGGCCCAATGACGAGATGAAACCAAAACTGACGATCACGGCATCGACGGCCAATTCTTCCCGTACACCGGATTTCTTGTCGACGATCGTCACTTGTTCAATCCGGCCCTTGCCGTGAAGAGATTCAATTTCTCTGGGAGTGATGATGCGGACGCGGGATTGTTTCATCAATTCTACACTGTGTTCATGGGCGCGGAATTTATCCCGGCGGTGGATCACCGTCACACTTTTGGCAATCGGTTCCAGCATGAGGGCCCAGTCGACGGCTGAATCACCTCCACCCGCGATCAAAACGTCTTTGCCCGCGAAGGTTTGTTTATCCTTCACGAAATAAAACAAATTGCTTTGTTCATATTGTTCTGAACCGGGTACGTTGAGCTTGCGGGGTTCAAAGGCCCCGTTACCCGCTGTGATGATCACTGATTTCGCCAGATGGACTTGTTTTTGCGTGACAATCTCAAACAGGCGTTCCTCTTTTTTATTAATTTGCAGTACTTTTTCATCCAGGCAGTAAATCGGGTTAAAATGGTTGGCCTGTTCGATCAGGTTATTGACCAGATCTTGCGCTAAAATCTTGGGAAAACCGGCAACATCATATATATATTTTTCCGGATAAAGCGCAGAGAGCTGGCCGCCGAGTTGCGGCAAACTTTCAATCACCTTGACCGATGATTGGCGCATTCCGGCATAAAAAGCAGCAAAAATACCTGTCGGTCCTCCGCCGATCACGGCAATATCCGTGATTGAAGACGGATTTTGAGCGATGTTTGTCATGATGCCACCTCCAGAAAATTCTTAAAAGATAAACTTGATTTTATGTTGATATTTTATATATTACCTTATGTGTATAAAAAATCCCAATCAAATTGCTGGAATTCAATCTAACTCTATTCGATCTTGGGGCACTCTGCAAACACAGACCGATGTTCCTGCCTTCCTCCATCACCCGTTTTTTGAAATAACTTCTAGCTTCACGGCGGATACAGGCAAAAGAAGTGGATAAAATGTGAACAAAGAAAAGGACTTGCCAAAAGTTCGTGAAAATCATATCATAATCATTGGTATCATTCAATAAGAGCGAAGGTGCTTGGTTCCCCCAGATTGTGATAAAGTAATCAATATTAGTTAGATGGATGTGATCAGCGATGAGTGTACCAAAAGTCGTTATTCTGGGCGCGGGATACGGCGGATTGATGACCGCCAAAGGGCTGGCCAAGGAACTGGGTTACAATGAAGCCGAAATTACACTGGTCAACGAAAATAAGTATCACTACATTACGACCAAATTGCACGAACCGGCAGCAGGTACAGCCCATCCAGATCATGCCCGCGTCTCGATTCCGTCGGTAATCAACACGAAGCGGATTAACTTTATTCAAGACCGTGTATCAGCGATCAAGCTGAATGAACAGGAAGTTCAGCTTGAAAACGGTGAGCCTCTCAAATACGATTATCTCGTCATCGGTTTGGGAAGTGCGCCGGAAACGTTCGGGATCAAAGGGCTTCTTGAAAATGCCTTCTTTATCCGCAACATCAATTCCGTGCGCCAGATCCGCGAACATATGGAGTATATGTTCTCCCGCTACGCAAGCGAGAAAAAAGAAGAATTGATTACCATCGTGGTCGGCGGTGCCGGATTTACCGGGATCGAATATGTAGGTGAACTGGTTGACCGCATGCCTGAACTCTGCCACGACTATGATGTTCCGATGGAAAAAGTGCGGATCGTGAACGTCGAAGCAGCCCCGACGGTTCTTCCGGGCTTTGACAAAGAGCTTGTCGATTATGCCGTCAAGTATTTGGAAGGAAAAGGGGTTGAGTTCCTGGTCAATACGCCGATTGAGGAGTGTACAAAAGAGGGGGTTATCCTCAAAGGCGGTCAGGAAATTAAAGCTGCTACCGTTGTCTGGACCGGTGGGGTTCGGGGCAACAAACTGGTTGAAGAATCGGGGATTGAAACCATGCGGGGCCGTGTGAAAGTGGATGAGCAACTGCGCGCACCCGGATACGAAAATGTCTTCATCCTCGGTGACAGCTCTTTGGTGTTTAACGGTGAAAGACCTTATCCGCCAACGGCACAAATTTCGACACAACAAGGCCAATATCTCGGCAAACAATTAGCGAAAGTGATTCGCGGCGGACAGATTACAGAGCCGTTTGTTTACAAGCCGAAAGGTACAGTTGCTTCTTTGGGAAGAAGAGAAGCGATTGGTGTTGTCGGAAACAAAAAAATGACCGGCGGTTCCGCTGCCTTCATGAAAAAAGTGATCGACTTGCGCTGGCTGTTCCTGCTCGGCGGCGTCGGCCTTGCATTGCGCAAAGGAAAACTGTAAGAGATCAGTCTGCTCCAGCTTGAGCGTTGTCTGGCCGGACCTTGATGGAGGGCCAGGCAGCGTCCGCGCGGACATCCGTCAATAAAGGGAATGGTTCTTCCCGGCCTGACTCCTGTTTCAGGATTTTGTCAACAAACAGGGACTCTTCTGATGAAGGGTCTTTTTGTTTTTGAAAGGAAACCGGATTAATTCTATATAATGACGCGTATCACCCTTTTGTTACCGCTTTCATTGCTCTGCAGCACTTTTTATGCCTGATTTAGGGATTTTTATTTCTTGATAAAATACTATATAATTTTCAGAAAATATATTTTTATAGGAGGCGGTTATATGAAACTGCAAACAATGACCTGTTCTTACTGTGAAGGTGCAGGATATATCGATTTGGTTCTCGGCGGATCAGAAACCTGCTATGCTTGTAACGGAACGGGCCAGGCAAAGAAAAGCGCAAAAGATAAAACACAATGTAACAAAAATTCATAATTTTTATTCAAATGGAACGAGTCCCGTTAAAAGCGGGACTTTTCTTCTTTTACAGGGTATGAAGAGCATCGAGGACATCATCATGGCGAATGCAAGTAAACATGGGAACATCGCGCAGAGTATACCGGCTGGCTTCCGTTTCGCGCAATTCCTGCACGAGATTGAGGAAGTCTTTGGGATCATCGGTTTCAAACGCGACAACGAATTCCTGGTCGTCGATTCCGAAGCTGTAAGTCGTGTTTAATTTGACAGACGGATACTTGCTTCCCACCTGGATATGCTCATCCATCATTCCTTGGCGGGCAGGGAATGAAAGTTGGTACCAGTCACGGGTTTTTACAAACGGATATATGAAGAGATATTTACTTCGCCCCGGAATGATATGCGTGCGCGGGTTTTGGTGTTCCGGATCCATCTTATCAACATAGACGCTGCGTTTGGTCAGGGACAGATAAGAGTAAGTAATCTCCAAATATTTGCCAAGACCTGTTTTCATAAGTTCGCTCGTCATTTTTTGGAATGTTTCCAGGTCATTGGCGATTCTCCACAGCATGAGTTCCGCATCGGAACGGATTCCGACAAGGGAATAGCTGAGGACAAAGGTTCCCGGCTTGCCCTGATATTCTTTCACCACCGCCGCGAATTCCTGTTTTCCTTTTTCCTGTTCGGATTCGCTCAGCCGGCGCCAGGCGGGGTCCACCTTGAAAAAGGAAAAGTTGACAAATTGGGTTGGCAGACTGGGACGGCCTTGGGCACTGCTTCCGCCGGTTTCCGTTCCGGGTCTGCCTGTAAATGATGGTCTGCCTTGTGGACGCATGAAGTGCTTCCTCCTTTACTTCGATTCTTTTTTATTGTAGCGGAAAGAGAAGAGAAGAAGCAAACAGGGGAAGATGCCGAGAGATCCTATTCATTAAATTGCCATGTTTCTGTCCTTTTATTGACCTTGATTTCGATTTTCAGTAAAATGGGTGCGAACTTATCAGAGACGGAGGCGATGGGCAATGAATGTCGCCCAGTTGATTATCTCCATCCCGCTCTTGTTCGTGTTGTTTTTCGGGTTGGGGTTTATTCTCAATATGATTTTGAAAACCACTTGGTTGCCATTGGTGCTTTTTTTCGCCGTCGTTTTGTATGTAGGATGGGATGTGACGCATATTGTCACCCTGGTTAATGGTGTCCTCTTTTTTTCGGGGCTGGCCGGAGCGATTTCCGGTGTTTGGACAATTAAAACTCTTCGCACGAAAGGATATCGGATGTTTTAGCAGGCAAGAAGATTCAAGCGCGTTGGCCGCTGTGAGGCTATTGACAAACCCAGCAGTTTCTCCGCTGGGTTTTTATGCTAAATCGGAAAAAACTAGAGAAAAACAGGCGGAGATCACGGAGGAAAGATCCGCCGTCGGGCCCCTTGCTCCTTCTCCTGAGGAGAAGGGCGATAGAATATACAGCGCGATAGAAAGTTTCCTGAGTCAGTTCTTCCGCCGTATCCGCAATGTGACACAGGGCGAGCAAGAATTTGTACACGCTTCGGGCGTTCTTCAATGCGGTCACCCACTGCATCGCCTCCTTCAATCGGTTCTACTTATATATCCCGAAAATCAGTATTTCGTTACAGAGGAAAAAATAATTTTGACCAAAAGAGGAGAGTACTATTCCTTCCATTCAAAATCCCGCCTTTTTTGCACAGATTCCCAACATCCGAACAGCAGCAGAAATGAACGTTGCTTTTGGTTCAGAGATTTCCCGTCTCGGCCATGTTCAGACGAATCATGAAAAAGAGGAGGCCGGCCTGTAGGAGCTCACGGAAAAAGTACCGTTGGGTTTCTTGTTCCTCTTAAGTGGACGGCCGCTTGCCGTGTGTTTCACGATCCTGTCAATGGCGCGATCCCATTCCGCCGTGTACTTCACCGCGGATTGGCGAACCATCTGACAGGTGAATCTGTTCTTGTTGGCGTTTGCCTTTAAAAACGTCGGGTCCGTAAACAGTTCTTTCCCTTTGATCAGTCCGTGGCGGATGGCTTGCAAAACGATTTCGTCGAAGCTCTCCCGGAAGATGGTCGTATCGTTGAACCTGCTGCGTCGGTTCTTGCTGAATGTGGTGGTGTGAGCGACCTTGTCCGTCAAAGAAGCAGTATGCCACGTTGACCTGTATTTCTTCCACCAGGCGCCGTTCCGAGCCAAATACCCGATGAACAAACCGGGTCCATGCAAAGACGCCCGTTGTCCTCGCAGTATAATGGTCGGGTCATTTCTGCGATGAACGAAAAGTCGATGGCGGCGTCAATCTTGCGAAACCGGTGATCCTGTGGTACCAGCTCCCCGATATTGACCGATTCAATACTGCCTTGCCGATGGACGTGGATTTGAAACATACAATTCCGTCCTGATCTTTTTTGTTATCTTCTGATTTTGACCAAAAATTGCTGACCTGCTTGCCTTTGTCAGCAGTCTCTCAGCTGTGTTGGCTGCTGTTTTTTTATTGGACAGGGAAGAATATTTTTCCATATGCATGGCGAATAATAAGGGTTGAATTTGAGAAGAGGTGATTTAGATGCAATCCTTTGCCATTGCAGGAGATTGGAGACGAACCTCAACACTGGAACAATTTGCTGATGGATTAAAACGGGAAATGGAGGCTAATCATTACCAGCACGTACCGTCGGATGACCCTTTTGTCCAATTGGTGTTTAACTTCGTGAATCCTGATGAGCCGCAGCATTTTCGGCGCAACGGGAAAGGCACATTTGTCGTCACAATCGCTGAATCAGACCGTCCGGAGAATAATATCCTGTTTGCCGGCTACCCGGTCTTGGTCCGGTCCCTGGGCAATTTGCTGATTTATCTCGATCGCTCCGGCGGCAGCTTGAAAACTTATTTTGTCACGTTGGAGCAAGGTTGTTACAAGATCAAAAGGGAGGAGGGAGAAGAAGGCTATTTCCGTGAAGTATTTGAACGGCTGAAACCATTGGCCACCTCCAAGCTGGTGATCGACAATGTTTTTATTCCCGACTTGCCGGAGGAGTTATGGGAAGGAAATCAAACGACGCAAAGCATCTATCAGGCCGGCAAGAAGCTGGATTCCCTCAACCTGCTTCCCGCCCCGTTTCCAATCGACGAGCTTCTCTCCCCTAAAGAATTGCGACATATCCACCGTTTATACGGAATTGGGGGGTTGAGCTACGGGAACTTGAGCGCGCGCCATGAGGACAACTCTTTTTGGATGAGCGCGAGCGGTGTCAACAAAGCGAACCTCAAAGAAATCGGGCGGGACATCCTCCTTGTGAAACGGTACAATGACCAAAACACCGCGATGGAGATCAGTGTTCCTCCGCATGTAACCCCGAAGCGTGCCTCGGTTGATGCGATTGAACACTGGATGATTTATTCAGAGCATCCCGAGGTTGGAGCAATCGTCCATGTTCACGCTTGGATGGAGGGAGTGCCGTCGACGGAGATTAACTACCCTTGCGGAACCGTCCAGTTGGCGGAGGCGGTGGCCGGACTGATCCGTCAGGCAGAAGATCCGTCACGCGCTGTCGTGGGGTTGAGAAATCACGGGCTTACCATCACGGGGCGGAATTTGGAGGATATTTTTGAGCGGATCGAAGGGAAAATCATTCCACAAGTTCCCATGAGCTGAGGGGAGGATTGCATGAACAAACGGTTTGTGCTCGTTACCGGGGCTTCGAGCGGAATCGGGGAAGCCATCGCCAAGCAGCTGGTAAAACAGGGGGATTATCCCATCCTGGTTGCCCGGAATATGGAGAAACTTCAAGCGTTAAAGCGGAAGTTAAAGGATTGTTTCATTTATGCCTGTGACGTCACCAGGGAAAATGATGTGAAACAGATGGTGGATGCGGTAATCCGGAGGTTCGGCAAAATCGATGTGCTGATCAACAATGCAGGAGTGGGTGAATTTGGCGGGACACTGGACATCCCTCTCTCCGATTACGAGAAGATGATTGACACCAATTATTTGGGCGCTGTCCGCCTCACTGCCCACCTTTTGCCGCAGATGCTGCTGGCCGGGGGCGGGCGCATTATTAACATTGCATCAATGGCCGGCCTTACGGGTATCCCGAATCTGGCCGGTTACTGCGCTTCCAAATTTGCTTTGCTGGGGTTTTCTGAGTCGCTCAGGATGGAGTATTCCCCGGTGATCCGGGTGGGAGTGCTCTGTCCGGGACCGGTGTTGACCCCTTTTTTCGGGGAAAAGGATCCTGCCGCCTGTTTTCCTCCATTTATCGCCAAAAAAATGCTGGATGCCGATACAGTTGCCCGTTATGCCGTGCGCCTGATAGAGCGTCCGCGGGTTCTCGTCATTCCGCGTTCCCTCAGATGGGCATTGCGGTTGCGTCAGCTTTGTCCTGAACTGTATCTTTTTGTCACAAGAAGGTTATATGGTTCGTGGATGGGAAAAGGAAGAGACAAGGCAACGGCCACGATAAACGGTTGAGGTGGAATGTGCGATGTACCTGTTTGTTGTCAATGAAGTATCGGGCAAGGGGCGCGGCAGGGAAGTTTGGGCTTATGTGCAAAAGCGGCTCCAAGAGATGAGAGTCCCGCATGAAGCTGTGTGTACAGAAGGGCCTGGCCATGCAGAAGAGATTGCCAGGGACGCGCGAGAGGGAAAAATGTTCAAGGCAATTATTGCTGTCGGCGGGGATGGAACCGTTAACGAAGTGGGGAACGGCGTGATTGGCAGTGATTTGCCGATCGGGTACATTCCTGCCGGAACTGGCAATGATTTTGCCTTGGCTCATCGCATTCCCCTCGACCCGGAATGGGCATTGGAGCGGATTTTGCGCCATCAGGTTTACCAGGTCGATACCGGGATGTTGAAAGAGCGCCATATGATCGGCTTTATGGGGATCGGATTTGACGCGAAGGTGGCAGAAGCGGTCAATATGTCGCAGCGCAAAAGATGGCTGGGGCGGCTTACCTACGGGATTGAGGCGATCAAAACATTAAAATCGTTTAAACCGCAACCGGCGGTGATCACCGTAGACGGACGGCGGTATGAATACGACGGGGTATGGCTGGTGGCGGTCGCCAATATTCCCAACTACGCAGGCGGGATTCGCATTTGTCCTCATGCGCAGATGAACGACGGGCTTTTGGATCTTTGCTGTGTGCGGAACCTGACCCCCGGGCAGTTTTTGCGCGTTTTCCCTTCCGCCTATCGCGGCAAACACATTCATCATCCTTCTGTTGTTTTTCACAGCGGGCGGGAGATCACCATTGAAACGGATGCCCCCTTTATCGCCCATGTGGACGGTGAGGTGCTTGGCGGGGCTCCGGTGACGGTTCGCGTTGCACCAAAGTCACTGTCAATCCTGTAAAGGCTGCGGGGTGCCCCTTTTCTTCCTTTGTGAAGATGGTTCAGGGGTGCCCCGCTCTCGGGTTTGCTGAAATTTTCATCTTTGCGGTTATTCTCCGGTTTGCGGGGGGAAATGTTCCGGGTAGAGAATATGGGCGAGGTGTTTGATTCCGGTTAAAATGCGTGGGGAAGGGCGGCAATACCAGCCTTCTTCCAAGATGTATATATTTTTTTCGTTTGCCAAAGGGTGTCCTTGCCAGCCGGGCCGGGAACAGATGAGGTTTTTTTTGACGCGCCGGATGGGAATGCCTGTCCAAACGATCAGCGCCAGATCGGGATCTTTTTTCAGCACATCGTCCCAATCGGTCTGCACGCTGTCCTGGGGAACCTCGCCGTATACATTGACAGCTCCGACCAGCTGGCTGATTTCTGTCAACCAGTTTTTCGCCCCGGGGGTGAATACGGGTTTGGGCCACCACTCCCAATAAAGGCGAATCGGTTTCTCCTGATGCGGAATCTTTTGCTTAATCGCTTCAATCTCCTGTAAAAATCGTTCAGCAGCTCTTTCTCCGGCTTTTTTTCTTCCGATCGCTTCGCCAAGAGTTTTCAAATCACCGGCAATCCCCGCGAGCGTTTTTGGATTTAAAATGATGTGGGGAATCCGCTCCTGTTTCAGCCGTTCAATATTTTTTTCCATGCCTGGAACACTCAGAGAAGCGATGACCAAATCTGGTTGAAATAATTTTACTTTTTCAATATCAATATCCAGATCGGGGCCGACTCTGGGCAAATCCTGCCAGTGGGGCGGCCAGTCTGAATAATTGTCCACAGCTGCCAGCTCATCCGTCACGCCGAGGAAGTACAGCAACTCCGTGTTGCTCGGGCAAATGGAGACGATTCGCAATTTGATGATCCCTCCGTCTCTGTGCTAATACCAGATCCAATACATCAGCAGGGCGAACAAAATGCCAAACCAAGCCCCGATAAATACTTCAATCGGTTGATGTCCCAGGATTTCCTTTAAACGGATGCGCGCTTCGGGCGAAGGTTTGTTTTTGTTGAGATGGCGCAATTCCGTTAACAGGGCGGAAAAATCATCGACTAACTGGTTTAACACTTGGGCGTGCATGCCTGCCTGACGGCGGACCCCGGTCGCATCATACATCACAATAATCCCGACGATGGTGGCGATGGCAAAATCGGGTGAATTAAATCCCTGGCTCAGGCCGATCGAAGTTGCCAGTGAAGTGACGGCAGAAGTATGGGCGCTCGGCATTCCGCCGGAATTGATCAGCCAGCCCCAATTCCATTTGCGCGTAATAAAAAAATTCCAGGGAACCTTAATCAACTGGGCGAGAGAAATAGCAATTAATGAAGTCCAGAGAGGAAAATTTGCCAGAATTTTATCCAGCATCAATGGATGGACACCCTTTCATTCAAGTCGTTTGCTTGATCCAGGCAGGGGACTGCCTTTTATCTTTATTATTTTCTCCTGTGTGATAACGTTAAACTATTTAATTATATCCTATTGTAATCTTGTTTTAAAAGACAAAAACGCGAAAGTGACCGATCCGGAGATTAAAGTTTTTATATATGCTTTAATGCAAGGAAGCGGATTTGCTTTTCGGCTGAATTTGCAACAGCCGTATTAAAACGGATCAGAATGGGTTTTTGGGAGTACGGAATTCAACAGTGGGAATACAGCCGCAAGTTAATTTTAATTAAAAATAAAATAACTCAAAAGTCTTGTGAAAAATCAGGTTCGGATGGTAGAATTTTATTAACTTTTAAAATGGTGATAGGGAGATAGGAAGATATGTGGGATCATTTGCCGGACCCATTACCGTTCTTCTATGATTTGGAATGCCCGGAATGCAAAAAGCGGTTTCGATTGACGGAAAAGGACCCGATTCTGATGGAATTGATTTGTCCGAATTGCGGGCATCAGTGCCCGATAAATGATTTTGTTACTCAGGATGCAATCCTGTACGAACTTACCCTTGCCCGCAAAAAGTTGGAAAAAGCGTTTTTTCAGGCGCAACGGACCGGCATGAAAAAGGATGGAAAGAATCAGGAAGGCTGATCCCGGAAAAAATTGGCCGAGGGGTTGTCAAATGCACATAGTTATGATATATTGTCTCTTGTCGTTATAATTTGCCGAAGTGGCGGAATTGGCAGACGCGCACGACTCAAAATCGTGTTCCCAAAAGGAGTGTGGGTTCGAGTCCCACCTTCGGCACCAACCTCTTGCTGGGGTGGCGGAATAGGCAGACGCACAGGACTTAAAATCCTGCGGTAGGTGACTACCGTGTCGGTTCAAGTCCGACCCTCAGCACCAAGCATGCGGAAGGCCTTGCCCGGAAGGAGCAGGGTCTTTTTTTGTGATAAGTGCGTTGCGATTTGGGCTTGGTTTCCCTTTCTCCCTCCTGATCCTCCCGGCAATTCCTCAATCTTTGCCTCTCTGAAGTCAAATAAAGGAAAGTGGTGTATAATAACGGAGGAGGGGTTGCGATGAAATCTCCGGCTTATGAGACAAATACCCGTTATTCCTACCGGGATTATTTAAGTTGGGATCCGGATGAGCGCTGGGAATTGATCGATGGTCTCCCGTATAACATGACTCCGGCCCCCTCATCGAAACACCAAGAGATTTTGGGCAATATCTTCGTTCTCTTTTACCAGTATTTGAGCGGAAAACGGTGCAAGGTTTACTTGGCTCCGTTTGAGGTGCGCCTTTCGGAGAAAGAGGAGGATGAGCACACCTTTAACGTTGTGCAACCGGATTTGTCCATTATCTGTGATCCGCGGAAAATCGATGAGCGCGGGTGCAAAGGCAGCCCGGATCTGATTGTGGAAGTGCTCTCGCCGGGTATCGCCGCGAAGCGCGACAAAACCGACAAATTTGAGCTTTATCAAAAATATAAGATCAAAGAATACTGGATTGTTGACCCGTTTAATGAAAATGTGGAAGTTTTTCTGCTCGAGAATAACCGTTTTGCCAACCGCCAGGTTTATGTCAAGGGCGATGTTTTTACGGTCAGCATTTTCAGCGATCTCTTAATTGATCTGAACCGGATCTTTAAAGACGAGTCTTTCGAATAATCGGGAGGCTATTTTTTTTGCATAAAAACATGAGCCAATAAACCGTTTGTTGACGGAGGCATGATCAAGTATCCCGGATTCCCCGGGGCGGATTATTTATGTAAAAAGGGTTGCTGACCTGAACGAGGGCAAGGGACTGGAGGCGTCAGGATCAGCAACCTGTTTGTTTGTTATTTACAATGGCACTTGTGATGACGGTGACGGTGGTGGTGGCGACGGCGCGGGCAACAGATCAAGAAGCATCGACGGCGTCTTCTTCTTCTGCAGCACATACCCATCACCTCCTTTCAAACGGGGTAAGAACCTGGATAAAAGATTGAAGATCTATGAGAAGGAGTAAAGAGGGGAGTGCATCGGAGAAGAGATGATCAGAATCTATCATATTATATGAACGGGGAGAAGATAGAGTAACGGACAAGTTGCTCAGTTTGGCACAAACAGGCTGAATCGGCGAAAAATTATGCATAAATGGACTGTGTTTGATTAATTTTTAATAATATTACCATTTTCGCTTGCCATTTGTTTTAAAAAGGTGTATTTTATTATAAAGCCAGTCGGAATACACGGGATTTAGTCGAGTAATATTCCGACTCCTTGTAAAACTTTATTTACATAGAGGAGGTCTTGTCTATGGCTGATCTGGACGCCAATGTTCTTGTGACCACTGAGTGGGTAGCGGAGCACAAAGATGATCAAAATGTGCGTTTGGTAGAAGTTGATGTGGATACAACGGCTTATGATACAGGGCATATCGAAGGGGCGATCGCCTGGAACTGGACGACACAATTGAACGACCAAGTACGCCGGGATATTCTTACCCCTGAGCAATTGGCGGAACTGTTGGGAAAATCCGGCATTACCCCTGATACGGAAATCATTCTTTACGGTGATAACAATAACTGGTTTGCAGCTTATGCTTATTGGCAACTGAAAATTTTTGGTCATAATAAAGTGAAATTGATGAACGGCGGACGCAAAAAGTGGGAATTGGAAGGACGCCCGTTTGTTAAAGAGGTGCCGTCAGTAACGGCAGTGCAATATCCGGTCAAAACGGCTGATCAGTCGATTCGTGCTCTCTATCAGGATGTGAGATCGGCCATTGGCAGCGATTCCACTGTACTGGTTGACGTTCGCAGCCCGCAGGAATTCAGCGGTGAAGTAATCGCACCCCCGGGCATGACGGAAACGGCCCAACGCGGAGGACACGTACCGGGAGCCGTGAACATCCCCTGGGCAAAAGCGACCAATGAAGACGGTACCTTCAAATCCCTTGATGAGCTGAAAGAACTTTATAACTCGCTTGGTGTTACTCCGGACAAAAACGTGATCACCTATTGCCGGATCGGCGAACGTTCGGCACATACCTGGTTCGTCCTGCGCGAATTGCTCGGCTTCAAAAATGTCCGCAACTATGACGGCTCCTGGACCGAATGGGGCAGCATGGTCGGAAACCCGATCGAGCGGTAAACAATGAAACTGGAACCTCAATCCATTGCAGGCGAACCGATTTTACGGCAATTATATGCGACGGTCTTCACGGGGACGAAATTGGAAAAACTTCCCCTGTTTTTCGATGCCAAGGTGCTCGATCATTATCGGCAAAATCCTAATTTCCAAATCATTCGGACGGATACTTCCGGAAGATTAAAGAAAACCGGGGGCTGGTCACTCGATTTCGGCATCAGCGGCGAGGGCGATTCCATTATCCAAGTCGCGCTGGAGAGTTTGGCCGGACGCCTTCCGGAGTCGGAACATGAGCATTGGCTTTCCCATGTCATAACGCTTCCCCTCAGCAGCAACTATGTAAAAGGATTAATTCGGCCCGGTTGCCTGGATGATGGTCCGATCCGGCCGTGGTAACAGGCAAAAACCGTCCGGTTCAGCGGAACATGCCGCTCGAGCCGGACGGTTTTTTAGGATGAACGCAGAAAAGTATGCTGGTTTTTATAGAAAAATACGGCTTTTTGCCGACACCGAATTGCAGCGAAGGGTTCGGGTTATCCGCATGTAACAGTCGGGCCGCGGAAAGTGATGTTACAGCAGAATTAGGATGTTTTGCACAACGGTTAAAAGGGGATTTTCTCCTTGTCCGCAGCATTGCCTGTGGCTACGTCGGGATGAGTGGGGAAAATCGGAGACCCGGGAGGGAACCAGGATGAAAAGAGCATTGGAAAAAAGAGAGATTCCGAGGATCGGTGCCGCGGTCACCTTTTTGGGCTTTGGCGCTTTGGAAATCGGACGGGACTGGGGATTGGGAGACGGCAGGGAGAGGCAAAAGCCTGACGACAGACAAGCGGAAAAAGTACTGCATGCGGTGCTTGATGCCGGCATCAATCTCATCGATACAGCCAGCGCGTACCACCGGAGTGAAGAGCGGATCGGCAAGTTTTTGTCCTCCCGCCGCCATGAATTTATTCTCGCCACCAAATGCGGAGAACACAGCAAAGAACCGGACACCTACTACGATTTTTCCTACCGCGCCGTCAAAGAGTCGATTGACCGCAGTCTCAAGCAGTTGCAAACCGATGTGATCGACATTATGCAAATCCATTTTGGACCTGACCCCGAACGGGTAATTGATGAGGGGGAAACGCTGGCCGCGATGAAGGATGCGCAGAGGGAAGGAAAGATCCGTTACCTCGGTGCCTCGATCGACGGGGAATTGGCCACGCGGTTAATCGAATCGGGCGAATTTGACGTAATGCAAATGGGATATAATCTTCTTGATCAAACCAACGAAAAAAACATTGCCCTTTGCCGTGAAAAAGGAATTGGCGTCTTCATCCGTTCCGGCCTGGCCGCCGGCCTCCTGTCCGCCCGTGTCCTGCCTCATCTGAACGAGCAATTCAAGCATAAGAAGAAAGTGCTCGCCCTGCTGGAACTCGTCGGCGGAAACGGTGACCAACTGACGGCTCTCGCTCTGCAATTCCTCTATCGGAATCCGGGTATCAGCTCGATCCTGGTCGGCAGCAAACGACCGGAGCGAATCGGGCAAAACATCGCATTATTGCAACAGGAGATTTCCGATCATTTGCTGGAAAAAGCGCTGGAGATCGTAAACGATTAAAATTAGCGAAGAACCGGCCCATAAAGAGTTAGAGGCCGGTTCTTTGTGCTGAGGGATGAGCTTTGGGGGTGTAAGAAATAGCAGAACTAATCGATTGGTTTAATCGTTGGTTTTTTTGCAGGAATTTGAATTTTGTAAATATATGATTAAAAATTTACTTTTATTTCTTGGAGACTTTTCTATATTTAAAATTGAACGCATTAGCATTAGGATCAAGAGGCTCAATTTTCCCTTGTTTTCTTAATCGTTGGAATGCCCTTTTTACTTTGTTCTCCGAGTTCTCTCCTGTCAAGTTTCGGATGATTTTGTTCGTTACAAACGAATGGTTTTCTAGATATTCCATAATCTGATCTTCGATTGAAGCAAGTTTTTGATGTTTTAATGTAACAACTACAGAATTTTCTAATTCCTCGATTTCCGGAGCCACAAGACCTGCTTTCATCATTGCATTCTTTGCAGTATTTAAACCTTCTCCAATATCATAATTAACTGGATCAGGTAGGTTATGGAGCAATCGGACAATATTAGGATTGCGTGCATATCGCTCATCCATAATATTTTCTTTTGTAATATAACCTGGTAGTTTTCCAGGACTTTGAATTTCTACTCGATTGTCGTAAATCCTAACATGAATGTCATCATTTAAACTATAGTCCCGATGAATAACAGCGTTTACAAGAATCTCTTTTAATGCTTCGTAAGGATAATTTAATTTAATTAAATTATCTCCAACTTGATATGTAGCATCCTTTATAAAATTTTGAACGCACTCTATTGCTTTCTTTATTTGTTGCTCGATAGGACCGTTTATAGTAATAGGTTTTCCTTCTAAATATTCTCTTTTGTATTCTGTATCTGTTGTTCTCAAACGATATACCTTTATGGCGCATCTTGTATCTAGTGATGCTTGTGGTTCCTCATCGAACAATAAGATACAACCTACATTAGGATGGTAAGAACCATTTTCGCTTCTTTGTACTAATTTCTGCTTTCTTAGAAACTTCTCTTCGCTGAGAGAAGTTTCAACTCTTTTCATATAATCAGATAGATATCTTGATGTGATGATATCGTCGATTTCTACTTCCTGAATAGAAACTTTTTCGTAATTGTAATGCCCTTTTGAATACGAGAGTTTTATAATTTTCTCACCTTTTATTTTTTTTGAACTGGCGTTCAAACGGATATAGCACTCTTCATTTGCTGTATAATGTACTCGTGGGCTTTTAGGAATCAGCAGATGTAAAACAAAACCATATTTTCCGAAATCAAGAAATTCGATATCGACATTTTCTACACTTGGTTTGGTTGTTTCCATTAAAGTTGAAATAATATCGTTAGCATCTTCGATGTTTTTAAAGCCAATGATTCTTTCTCTAGTAGATTTCTTATCCTCTATTCCTATATAAATCTCACCTCCGTCTGCATTTGCAAATGCAACAAAATGTTTTTGAAGATCAGATGGTTTTATGCGAATACTTTTTATTTCGTGGAAATGATCTTCTTGTAATTCAAGTAATTTCTTTTTTTCTTTGGATGTTATCTTTCGGATTTCCAATATTGAGTTCCACCTTTCATCAAAATCATCTTATAAAATTGATAATAGTGAACTGATCAAAGTTAAGTCCGTATAATTGTATAAAAATGGCAGCTGCGAAAAATAATTGAGCCATGGTGAAATTCCTCGGTTAGAATAGTAGTTGGCAAACATTCCCAAACAAGGAGGGTTTCACAATGGCTCAATACCAGATTACCATAGATTCAGAGATTTTGCATCACCTGTTTTTGAAAGATTCAAAAGATGATGGAGTGGCCAAATTGCTGGAATCAGTTCTGAACCAGATCTTGAAGGCTCAAGTGACAGAACACTTGTCTGCGGAGCCGTATGAGCGTACAGAGGAACGCCAAGGCTACCGGAACGGCTTTTATCCCCATAAACTAACCACCCGTGTAGGAGCGATCACGCTTCGTGTGCCTCGTATCCGGGGCGGAAAGTTTTCGACTGAGCTGTTTGCCCGCTATCAGAGAAGCGAGCAAGCTTTGGTCTTGGCTTTGATGGAGATGGTGGTCAATGGCGTCTCGACCCGTAAGGTGGCCAAAGTTACAGAAGAGCTGTGCGGTACCGAGCTTTCTAAATCAACGGTTTCAGACCTGTGTAAACAACTGGACCCGATCGTGACCACTTGGAACGCTCGTCCCTTGCAGGACGAGCGGTACCCCTTCCTCATCGTCGATGCCATGGTACTCAAAGTCCGTGAGGAGGGGCGTGTGCGGGCCAGGGGCGCTCTCATGGCTATTGGCGTCAACCAGGAAGGACACCGGGAGGTTCTTGGCTTGATGCTGGGGGACAGTGAGTCTGAAGCCAGTTGGAACGAGTTTTTCAGCTGGTTGAAAAGCCGCGGGCTTTGTGGGGTGGATCTGGTGGTTTCAG